>JAADEW010000104.1 GCA_013153205.1 Deferribacteres bacterium
ACATGGTTTGCTGTGGCTGAAAATGATGAATTGTTGCTTCCGTAACCTCATGAGCCTTTAGCCTCCATCGGACTCTTTGAATGGCAATGTTTTCTTATTTAGATATAGTTCCGTAACCTCATGAGCCTTTAGCCTCCATCGGACTCGGGGTGGTAGAAAGTGATATAACAGTGGCAGAGATAGTTCCGTAACCTCATGAGCCTTTAGCCTCCATCGGACCCGCTACAACAGCACACATATCACGAGGGTTTACCTGTTGATTCGGTTCCGTAACCTCATGAGCCTTTAGCCTCCATCGGACCAGCTGTCTTAATGAAGTTATTGATGTTTTCTACATAGTTCCGTAACCTCATGAGCCTTTAGCCTCCATCGGACCAACAGCTTGTAGGTGCACAACACGGGCGGAACACAGTTCCGTAACCTCATGAGCCTTTAGCCTCCATCGGACGATAGAAACCCTTGAAGAGGGAGTGGAATTCGTTGGTTCCGTAACCTCATGAGCCTTTAGCCTCCATCGGACCCTCAGAAACCTGAGCCTCAGACCGAGGAGGACCCGGTTCCGTAACCTCATGAGCCTTTAGCCTCCATCGGACTTTAACGAAATTTGGAGATGAGTATATAGAGGTTGGTTCCGTAACCTCATGAGCCTTTAGCCTCCATCGGACAGAAGCTTTTCAAACGCCTCGCGCCAAAGCTAGAGGGTTCCGTAACCTCATGAGCCTTTAGCCTCCATCGGACGCTATTGTCTCCGGGCTGTCTTACCACCTCAAGTATGTTCCGTAACCTCATGAGCCTTTAGCCTCCATCGGACCCCTATGGCCTTCTGGACCCTGGCCGGGTTTTTAGTTCCGTAACCTCATGAGCCTTTAGCCTCCATCGGACTGTGACAGCTGTGGTAAATGGATAGGTTGGGATAGTTCCGTAACCTCATGAGCCTTTAGCCTCCATCGGACGGAGGTCAAGGAGCAGTGTGAGTCCCTTGGACTCAGGTTCCGTAACCTCATGAGCCTTTAGCCTCCATCGGACTTCCTACATAATGGCAAAGATTGGTCTGTTGGAAAGGTTCCGTAACCTCATGAGCCTTTAGCCTCCATCGGACTTTGCCCGGGGTGAGTGTTGTGGGGGGGGAAATGGTTCCGTAACCTCATGAGCCTTTAGCCTCCATCGGACTTCTTTAAATGTGACAAGTGTAGTGCATGGATAGGGTTCCGTAACCTCATGAGCCTTTAGCCTCCATCGGACACGGCTGGAACAACTGGGTCGGAATAGTTCCGGTTTTGTTCCGTAACCTCATGAGCCTTTAGCCTCCATCGGACTTACATCTCCCTCATGGATAGAGACACTTGAGGAAGGGTTCCGTAACCTCATGAGCCTTTAGCCTCCATCGGACAGTATTGGCTTCCGATTCTTTGATTGAGAAGTCGGTTCCGTAACCTCATGAGCCTTTAGCCTCCATCGGACTGCAGTCCGTCTAACTCACACAACACAAACAACTTAAACCCCCACTTTTTACCAAGAGCCACCCATATCCCCTTTTGTGAAAAAGTTCACAGCTTGCATATCCGCAAGTAATTGATTTACTTGCACTTCCAATTTTACCGTGATTGGCTTCGCACAGCTCAGGCATCTGGTTTCTGCTCCACACGCGGAACCTCCACAAAAGCTTCCTTCTCAAACAGCTTTCTCGGATTCTTTTTCTTTATTTTCTCATACCCTTTGAAATCCGGATATTTCACATCAACCTCAAAGTCAGGATTAAGGTAAGAAACAACTCTCCCCAAACACCTTTTCATATCTTTCTCAGAACCCCAGAGCTTCACCAGATACTTCAGCGCCTCATCAATAAACTTACCACCGTCTTTCACAAGTTCAAGTCTGTCTTCATCAGCTCTAAACAGCACCACCCTGTTAACCCTGCTCTTCACGCTACCGAACCCAAGGGGCTTTGCATGTCCAATCTTAACGACTTTTCCCAGACCAGATACCGTCAGCATAAGCGCACCAAGCTCCCAGCTCTCAAGGTTTTCAAACCACACGCG
This sequence comes from Deferribacteres bacterium, assembly GCA_013153205.1. Taxonomy (GTDB): domain Bacteria; phylum Thermosulfidibacterota; class Thermosulfidibacteria; order Thermosulfidibacterales; family Thermosulfidibacteraceae; genus JAADEW01. The sequence goes on from JAADEW010000104.1 coordinate 2,040, forward strand.
GAAGGAAAACCTACCCCTTTCCATCACCTCAAAGGTGGCGTTGTTCTCCGTTCGCGAAACCCTCCCGTTTTCTGAATCATCAACCACCTTACGCCACCTGCCGCTGTGAAGGTAAAACTTCCTGCCGAACACGCCGAAAGCATCGTCCCTCTTTATCAGCCAGTTGGGACGGGGAGATTCAAGCCTCGGAAGGGTAACATTTCCCAGCATCTCATACTCGTCCGCCCGTGCAAAGGAAAACCTCACCCGCGAGCGGTATATCTGAGTTCCGAAAAGGCTACAGGCAGGACACAAGCCCTCCGGACTCACCATAAACCACCTCTTCTCCGTAAAACCCTCAAGACGACACTTCTCGCAGGAGAAACCCAGCTCCGGACACTCGGAAATCACGCAGGGACGGTGTTTCTCCGGTATCCTGTAAATCATGGGCTTATCGTCAGCCACACGGGATATGCGAACGGGCATAATGTCGGTGATTTCGCCGCCTCTTTTCATGTAGTAAACCAGCTCGCCTCCCCTCAAAGTCTTCCCGTCTCCGGGTAAGATGGTCCAGAAAACCTCCGGGACTTCGTATCTCTCGCGGTTCTCCCGGTATATCTCAAGGACGGTCTCATACTTTTTAAGCACCTCAAGGGGTATCTTCAGCACCTCGCCACTGCCATCACGGACGAACACCCTCTCACAACGCTTTCTCATGCGGTATTCCTTGCCGTTTTCCCAGCAGACTTTAACCGGTATGTGTCGCTTCTTTTTAAGATTTCCCCTGTGACGGGAAGAGAAAACCTCTATCTCCTTTCCACACTGAAGTTTGTTGTGATAAGCTTTCCTCCAAAACTGAGGAACAGGAGGCTCATTGCCCCTTTTATCAAGGTTTTTTACCTCAACCACATTGGGACCGGAAAACTTGAGATAACCTTCGCAATAAGACTCCTTAAGCCACTTTTTGTTCGTCGTCATGTTCTTGTTTATACACTCAAGAATTTTTTCTTTGATTTTTCCGTTTGCTTTCGCTTTTTTCACAAAGCCCACGACATCTGCGACTATTTTTTTAACGGACTGGTCCTTCAAGATGGCAAGGGCGTCAAATTCCCCACTGCTCATGGGAATCTTACGCCAGGAAAGACAAACCTCGCCTCTAAAGGCTTTCGGGTTCTCTTTCTCAAGGTTTTCAAGATAGTCCCTCACGCCTTTTGCGGCACCCAGAAAGATTACCTCGGGTCTCATGGGATGGTTGTAATCGGAATGTTCTTTAAAACACTTTCCAAGCAGTGAGTTTAAAAACGCTTTCTTATTGTCATATACGGGCAGTCTCAGCTCTTTCATCCTTTGGATGTAAAGGCCGTCTTCCTTTTTCACCACTCTACCCGGAAAGACTCCGTCTTTTCCATCCTTGCCCTCTTTGGCTTCGTCTGCGCCCAACCTCCAGGTAATAAGCTTCTTTTCGTTAAACACCCTCATACACGAGTTGGTAAGGGTTTCATACAAACTGCTGAAAACCCCTTTCAGCTCAGAACCGGGTATCACCGGCACATCCCCAAGCCTCAAGAAAGGATACGTCTTGTGTCCGCCGTCATCGGAAGCTCTCTCCGCATCCGGCATAATCAGCGGAGTAAGAAGCTCAAGCTCCACATCCATCCAGCCGGTAAACTTACCCCTGTGAAACCTCTCGTGGGTAGGGGGAGAGGAAGTCCTCACAGGCGGATTCTCCGAAAGAGGCACGAAACCGTAAGGCAGGTAAGTCTTACCCTTTTCAGGAAGCTCAAGCCCTTCAAGATACCTTTTGATGTGCTTATCAAGGTTGAGGTGAGTAGTGCCTTCAGGAACATCATAGTCTTTCGGTTTCAGCCAGTCAGGACCGCTGATTATCCTTACGGAAGCCACCTCTCCGTATCCCGTGCTTCTGTTTGCACCCAGCGGATAAAGGCCAAGGTTTATGTGAGAGAAAGCCGTTCTGAGGAAGTCCCTGAACCTTCCCGCGCTTTTTCCGCCTTCAAACACCTCCCTTTTAAGCCAGAGCCTGCCCTTGAGAACTATGGGCGTGTTAAAATCGGGAACGACAGGCCTGTCGTCAAACTTGTGCTTTTCCTTCGCACCGGAAAGAAACCTGTCTATGGAAACATGGTGGAAGGTCTTCTCTTCACCACTTTCCACATCAAGGTCCTCCACCACAACGGCTCCCTTTTCGTGAACATTGCCGAACACCCTGCACAGCTCGCAGGTGCAGTCCTCGTGCCCCTCGGTGAGAAGGCCCTTTGCCCTGCCGGCGGCAGTCCTCAACACTCCGCGGAAGCTTTCCGCCTTGAAGCAGAGCTTCTCACCGTTCACGGTCTTTTTGCGGAAAAACACGGTGTCCGGCGCCTTCTCAGTTCCCTCGCCCACGGTAAGCGCTCTCAACGGGTCGCCCAGAAGAAGGGGAGAAGCAACCTCTACCTCAAACTCAACGGGTATGTAAGGATGCGGGGGAGCTTCCTTCACATACTCCTCAAGAGAAACCTTTTCAATTTTGCATTCGGCATACCTTGAGGAAAGTTCGTCCTCCCTTCCCCTGAAGCCCTTTTCCCTCACATACAGGTCCACATTCTCTTTATCCAGCTCCCACTTGTAAACGCCATCCAAATCAAGTCTGAATCTGCCCTTTCCCGTTGCCGCCTGACCGGAGAGGAAAGCCCTGCCCTCGCTCCACCACTTCAAAACTACGGCAAGCTCTTCCGGAAACTCTCTGTCCTCGCTTCTATACCTCAGAACGAAAGGAAAAGTTGCCCCTTCCGTTCCCACTTCCGTATCAAAAAGGGCTTCCTCCGCCACGGTGCCGGAATACGGATTCATGCGGTTTCTCTTCCTCAGCTCAGGCAGTCCCGTCTGCTGGTCGGAGAAGCAGTCCTTTATCCTCAACCGCCTCATTATCCTGCACACATCACAGGTGCAGAGGTTCTTCCTTCCAACCTTCACCTCACAGGCAACGGCACCTGCCCAGCGCAGGTCTCTCCTCAACACGCCTCTCAAAGCCGAGTGGGGAATGCGGAACCGCCCGTCGGAGGTGAGCAGAATGCCTCCCTCCCTCTCGGAAGCATCACCAAAGTGAAAAGGGGTAAGAGCCTTAAGCCTGCCAACCACTATCCACTCGTAAAAGGACCTTCTTTTATACGGAAGACTAACAGGTCTTGACGGAGCTTCCTTCTGGTCAGCCTGATAAAGCGAAACGGCAAAGGACTCCTCTATCTGGCTTTTGGTGCGCTTTCTCCCATACAGCTCGTAAAGCTCCTGAGCCACGAAAAGGCAAAAATCCGTCCAGTAAGGCTTATACCTCTCGTGTATTTCGGCAAGCCAGCTCCTCAAGCTTTTTCCCGAGACCTTTATCTCGTCCCACAAGAAGTGGTCGTCTTCCATTCCTTCAGGAAGCTTAAGCTCATCTTTACAGGTATCCGCTATAAGCCTGAAGGCATCGGAAAGCCGGCGAATTCTCCTCACATCAAGGTTCTCTCCGAGTTCCTCAAGCACCTTACCGGCAGATTCCACAAGCTCACGGGGAAGCTCCGAAAAAGCTTCACGAACAGAGATGCTTTCCGATGGCGTTTTCTCAAACTCTACCACGCAGAGGGCACCCGAAAGCCTGTCCACCAGAGAAAGGGTTTCTTTTATAAGAGGAACGAAAGAAGCAAGTTCGTCCTTCACATGTATCTCACCCCTGAACCGCCACAAAGACGGGGCCACCACCTCTCTCACCTTAAAATAGTCGTGGGCTTTTTCGGTAAACTGCTGAACGCGGTTGACAGTTCTCTGCCTCGCTATCCTTTCGTATTCGGCTTCCGTAAAGGATACCTGCGGCTCAAGAAAGAGGTTTCTGAAGTGAACGCTTTTATCTCTGGGGTCGTCTGCACGGTCAAACCTTCCAGCAATAAGACACAAAGGGCAAGCATCTTCTTTACTCCTGCAGGAAGACTTCCCCCCATCAAACACCCACTTTTTTCTCAAAAGCCCCATTTTGGGCTTTGCTCCTTTTTCGGTAAAACCTCTAAAAATTGAGGTGCAGAACTTTTCTCCTTTCACACCCAGAAGCCAGGGCAGAACATCTATAAAAGCTGAGCGCAGAAGCGTTCCCGGAATGTAAATGGAATACCTGTCGTCAGCGCTTCTGTGCGTTCTGGCATAGGAAAGGGTTCTGGCATACTCTGCATTTGAAAGCCTTCTCTTTTCGGGCTCTATCCACGGCTGGATTCTGTAAGGCTCAAGAAATTTTAAAGTAAAACCTACTACCATAACTACCCCCCAGCGAATATGTTCACATCGTAAATGCGGAAGGGAAGAGCATCAGCAAGACGGTACCCCACACCCTTTTCGGAAGGCAGACCCTCCGGAATTTTACTTTTCATCTCCTCCATCAACACCGAGACCTTGTCATCTGCATCCACGAGCTCCGGAACAATATTTTTAAGCTTTTCAATCTTTGCCTCCCACAGGTTGGAGAAGACAAACCTGCTCTTTTTGCTCAAGAAAACGGTGCCGAGGGAAAGGTGCTCGTCAACCTGCTCTGCAGTAGGGAAAGCAAGGTCGCTCTCACACGCCACGAGATACACCTCTTTAGCCTTCAGACCAGCGGAAAGCACATCCTTTACCGTTATGCCCTCTCCCACTTTCAGCACGCTCTCAAAAGGATTTGCCGGATTGGCTTTGCCATGGCACACTATGGCGAGAGTGTGCAGTTTCTCAGGTTTTTCAAATATGCGCACATCACTTCTGTGAAACCCCTTCTCCTCAAGCTCAGGGACAAAATCGCTAAAATCCCGGGATTCCTCATCTATCAGGGCAACCTTTTCATCAGAAAAGGTTGTGTCGTCGCTGAAACACTTAAGGGCAAGCTCAAAAGAGGGGAGATACGAAACATCAAACTTTTCAAGAAGATACATACCCTTTTCCTCGCTGTAAGCCCCGTGAAAGGGGAAGAGGTGGAGAAAACCGTGGGGAATTATCACGAGACGCTTTATCTTATCGGAATCAAGCTCAAACAGCTCGCCGAACGCCTTTCCCATCTCCAGACAAACCGTGCCGATGTTGTGCTTTAAAACATCGGCTCCTCGTGAAAGGGCTTCCGAGTAGGAAAGATATATCTTCCACAGCGGATTGGCATCAAATCTGAAAGTGCTTTTCACCCCACTGCCCTCAAGCACAAGGCCGTATCCCTCTTTTTCGGACAGGTAAAGCGACACCACGGCAATTCCGTCTTTAAGCTTAAAAGGAGGCGGTTCAAACGGGGCAAACTCCGAGTCAGTTCCCCGGCGCTTCAATCCTCCGCTTTTTCTCACATAATAGCCGAGCCTGCCGTAAACCTCGGCTTCCACATAGTCCTCAAACCCCTCTTTCCTGAAGACATGCTCCAGCACCTGCCACTGGATAAGGGGCCTTGCCTTTAAGCCGTCAGCCACCCAGAAAGCCGTCAGGTAATCCCCATCGTCGTAAGCCCGCCGGAAAGCAAGGCTGTATATGTCAGTAAGCCTGGACCAATACCACAGAAGATGCAGACCGTGATACCTCCTCGTGTTTTCAAAGCCTTTAAGGGTTTTCCACAGGGAGACTGCGGCATCTCTATCTCCATCCAGAAGTTCAGCCGCATGGTGAAGCTTCTCCCAGACAGGATGGGTAAAGGAAAGGATACCCTTTCGGGCAAGCTCTGCCGTCTCGTTCAGGGCTTTATCAAAGTGTTCCTTCGCCTTTTCCCTCTGGTTCAAAAGAGAAAAAGCCATGGATCTGTGAGTATTGTCCTTTGAGTTTGAGCCTATTTTCACGAGCAGTTCCTGCACATCGGTGCGTTCGGATTCGGCAAGTTCTATAGCGGCAAGCTCAAACTCAGGTTCGTTTATCCGCTCTTTGTTCCTGCGGAGAGCCTCCTCAAGCACCTCATAGTAATTGTCGGGAACACCCGCATCGGAAGGCTCACGCTTCAGCTCGTAATAGGCGCTTACCTTCAGCCTATACGCATAGCTGAGCTTCTCTTTATTCTTTATGGCTTCATCCAGCAGAGCCACCGCTTCACGAAGCATTTTTGCTTTCTTCGGATTTGCACCGAAACCCTTAGGATTCAAGAGCTTTGCCCTTTGAATCAGAAGCTCAGCCAGCACCACGCACAGCTCTGGGGTTTTCTCTACAGTCTTGAGAAGCCTTATAAGAGCCTCTACCGCTCTGGCATAACCTTTCGGGTCTTTCAGATACCTTTCACCTTTACGGGTGTCGTCAAAATACCTGCTCAACACGCTGTCCTTCCACGAATCAAGCTTTTCAACCTTTGGCTTCTCTATAAAGGCGCGAATCCGGCGGCATAAATCCTCTTTAAGATTCAAGCTGATGCCTTGAAACCTTGAGAAACACCCGTGGTTGAGCCTTTTTTCAAACATTCTGTCAAAGATTTCATTAACGAGAGATTGGTCTAACGCCTTCACCTTACTCCCCCATTACGATGTGAAACACGGCAACGCTCTTTTTATTAAAGAAATCTTTAAACTCTTCCTCTGAAGCCCTATTTTCCACGAGGTTGATAAATTCCTTAAGGGCTGACTCATCAACAGAAAAGATAAGGATTAACTCCCTGGCATCGTCAGGAACATCAACGCTGACTTCTTCAGGTAGCGTAAATTCTACAGGCTCCTTTGTTATGAACTCGTACTGTAGGTCTTCTTTGACCACCAGAGCCACATAATACTCTGTCTCTATAGTTTCTATAACATCTTCAAAGTCTTCCCTCTTTCCATCAATGAGTTCGTAATCCCACAAATCTTCAAGGCATACTCTTTTCGCCTTAGGCGCTTTAAACTTGAAATACGCAGAAACAGTCTTATCATCAGAAGCATACTTGGGCATACGCACTGCCTGTGTGAGTAACCACAACCAGACGGTTCCCGCTACCGCTCCTACACTTTTTTCTTTCTGAAAGTTCTCAAAGTCTTCTAACCAATATTCATTAAAATCCCGGAAAAACTCCCTTTCCTCTTGCATAGAAACTTCACGCACTGAGCAAGTCTGAGTTTCCTCATGTATAGCCTGATTCCACATACGAATCATATTTCTGAGAGTTTCAGAGTCTTCATAAACCAAAAACTCTTTCACGATTTTATCTAAAATAGATTCTATTTCAGGAATACTGCACAGTTTTACTATCCATTCATCACTCACTGGACCTAGAATAACGGCAGCGGCTAACGCCTCAGCCCAGCTTGAAGTCTTTTTCATCCGCTCGTAAGCAGATTTTAACACGAGCGGATAAACCACAGCCGCATCTCCTTTGATGCGGCCATCTTCTTCCATGCACAGCTCGTCAGCAAGGAGAACTGTTATAAGCTCAGGATTTTCGCTAAAGGCTTTTTTTACAGCCTCTTTGAAGAGGCTGTATTCCCATATTTTGGTTTCAATATGTTTCTTCAACAATTCATCATTTTCAGCCACAGCAAACCATTTAAACTCCTCGTCAGAAAGGATGTCGGAAGGGCTGGCTCCGGCACTCAATGCCAGAGCAATGGCTATGTCTTCAAATATAGAGGAAGGCACCTCCGCATACAATGTCCACCACGGGAAGTCGTGCTTATATTCTTCCGGAAACCTCTTTGCCACCGGACGCCGCAGGTCATTAAAAGGTATCAGACGAGCAGGCTCAAAATTTATAAAAAACCAATCGTAGAGCTCCTCAGATATATCCCGTATTTTCTCCACAATGGGAGAATCTATATTCAATACCTCCTCTAATGCGACTTTTGCATATATGAGGTCGGAGAGGTTATCTAAAGCTTCCTCCACATCCTCATCCGACTTCTCAATCAAAGAATCGGAAGCCAATACTTCCTTGGCTTTTTCTATTCTAGAAATCATTTCATTGATTTCATCTTCATGCACATCTATGTCAGCGGGCAATTCTCCCTCTTTTTCTCCAAAGTGGACATATTCACTGCCGATTTCTATGAGCTGTTCAAGAATCATGGCTTTACCTCACCTAAATATTCTCAACTTCCCTTCAAAATCCCAACCACTTCTTCTAAGTCCCTTCCAGCCACCAGTCTTCGGGTAAAAGGTTATAACATTCAAATGGATGTCCAGTTCGTCAGGAATATCCCGTGAGCCGTTCCGCAAACCGGGATAAGTCACTCCTCCCAGGACCATCACCTCGTCTTTACTCTCTGCAACGACCCTCACCACCATAACCCTTCTCCCAAACACATCTTCTTTCAGGAACTTCATCCCCACACTTAAAAAACCTTCTCCCAAATTACTCAAAGAAAGCCTGTCCACACCTGAATTAGACCCTCTTTTTTCCAGAAAAGTGACAACCTCTTCCATGTATTCTTTCAGATACTTTCCAAGAATTTTGTTGGTCTTTCGGATAATACGACCCTCTTCCTTCACGCAATGTTTAACATTTTTACAAGAAAAATAGTTATAGGGGTCCCTTATTTTTTCCTCCAAGCTCTCCGAACAAATGCTCGGCAGTTTCAGCTCTTCTTTCAACTTATTCAAGTCTTCCCTGAACTTGGTCTTGTATAGGTAGTGATAGAGCATCACCAGATGCCACTTGCTGACCTCCAGAAATCCGTGCAGAAAGATTCTTCCCCGCACAGGCTTTGACTTTCTACCTGTACTTTTAACTGTGCCACTAAACTTAAATTCCACAGGCTCAGAATTAACAACGGGATACCCTGCCGTATCAACCACCTGAGTCTTATCATTTTTGCCCTTTCTAAAATCTTCAAAGAATGGATAGGTAGGATAAATTCCAATTTTTCGAAAATTCAATCCATATATATATGACAACACAACTGGAAACATAAAATCCCTGCTCCCCAGTGAAACTTCCAAGGCGGTAATCATTCCAAGTTTACCCTTTATAGAATGCTTTAACTTTTCCACCTGTCTCATTTCAAAACAAAACTTCTCTTTAGAAGAGGCTATAAGCCTGGAAATCTCCGCCAGCTCATCAATGTGTGCCCTAACAGCTTCCCTGCAGTAATCGTTCTCCTTCACCTTCCCGACAAGCTCCTTTAAGGTGCCCCTCATGGCTACAACATCTTCCGGTCGCAAATCTTTTTTAGGCACCACATGGGCAACATAGCCCCTGTTACAGTAAAGCCTTATCACCACTACGGCTTTTTCTAAGTCATCGTCCCGAACAACCTTTGCCTCAAAGACTCTCCCGTCTTCAGTCCTGCACTCATAAATCCGTCTCCCCTTTCTTACCCTTTCAAAAAATTGGCCTCTTCTAAAGATTTCCCCTACGATAACCGGTTTATTAGTTTTTTTCTTATTCTCTCCTTGCATCGCTTTAACCTTTGATTAAAAGTATTTGGCTTTAAACCCATACTTTGAGCCATCTCCTTCTGAGACAGCCCAACCTTAAGCCACCTGTAAAAATAGAGCAGAAGCTCAGCACAATCATCGCCTAAATCCGACTCCTTTTTCAGAAAGTCTATTATAGCTTCCGCCGTCTCCCGTATCTCTTCTTCCGCAAGCTTTTCAATATACATCTCCTCACTGAGTCTGCTTAAAATCACATTCTCGCGTCCTTCTTCGGAATCCTCTTCCCCGCCGAAAGTATCAATGGAATCATACCTTTTCTTCAGTTTGTCACTAAAATAATCCTTAACAAGATTGTCCACCACGGCATGGAAAAAAGAGCTGGCTCCTCCCCTGTTCCTCAAATTGCCTATAGACTTTGAAACCCTGATAAAAAACTCCTGAAAAATCTCTTTCCTGTCTTCCTCAGGAATCCCTTTGGAACTCAACAAAGAAGGAAGTTTCTTACGGGAAAACCTCACAAAAATTTCACAAAAACCGCTTTTAAAAATCTCACAGTCTTTCTCATTACCACACGAATCACCGTCACTCATCCAATCAACGCACAACATACCGGCCGCAACCTCGATAAGTTTTTATTGATATAAGAATACTCAAAGCAGAAAATAATTGCAACAAATAACTGGACAGTGTTCACTCAAAATCAGAAAGCCGTTTCTCTAAACCCACAATTTTTTGTTTTTTAAAATCACACTTTGAACTTGTCCATCTGTTTCTTAAGGCTTTCCATCATCTCGTTTATGTCGGCAAGGGCTTTCACTATCTCGTTTATACCCACATTGAGCTCTTCCATAGCCTGGTCTATCTCAACGATACCGTTGGTGGCATCCTCAAGAGCCACCTGCTGTTCCTCAGCCATAGCCTCCACCTGATTCATCGCCATCTTAACCTCGTCAGCACCGGTTGCTACATCCTCAAGCATGGAGACGGACTGCACTATCTTCTCCGTATATTTCTCCGCCGTGGAGGCGTAATCTTCTATCATTCTGACGAAATTGCCCACTATGGAGCTTATGCTTGAAACCATCTCCTCTATGTTCTGGGTGGACTTCATAGTCTGCTCGGCAAGCTTCCTCACCTCGTCCGCAACCACGGCAAAGCCCCTTCCGTGCTCTCCGGCTCTCGCCGCTTCAATAGCCGCATTGAGCGCTAAAAGATTGGTTCTGTCAGCTATGTTGGTTATCACATCCACTATGTCCCTTATCTTCTTTATCTCCTCTGACACCCTCTGCGCCTCTTTTGCTATGGATTTAAGCTGAGCGGCGGCAATCTCCTTGTTCCACCGGGCTATCTCGCCAAAGGTCTCTATGCTCTTTCTCGCAATGTTTTCGGACTTTTCAGCAAAGGTCACCGCATCCCTGATGTGATTAACCAGCTCCCTGATAGAAGCGGAAAGCTCTTCCATAGCTCCGGCTATCCTGTTGATGTTGTCCTTAACGCTCTGGGAAATCTCGCTGATTTCCTCCGAACTTGCGCCCACCTGAGCCGTGGCTGAAACCACCTGAGAGGTGGCTTCCATTATCTCAGCGATGAGCTTCCTCGTGTTGGTTATCATCAAATCTATGTAGCTTACCGTCTCACCTATCTCATCCATGGTCTCAACAGGAGGAACAGCCGTTAAATCCCCCTGCGATGTCCTCACCAGAACCTCGTTGGTCCTGCTCAAGGGGCTCTTAACATCGTCAGCGATAAACCAGCCCGCAATCAGTATTATCGTTATAAGCAGAAGAAGGAGAACCACAAACTTCCTGCCCAGAACCTTCGTCAAATCGGCAGTCATAGCCTCAGCTTCCTTGGCAAGCTCGTTGATATACAGCCCCGTTCCCACTATCCAGCCCCACGGTTTAAAAAGCTTAACATAAGAGAGCTTTGGCTGAGGCACAGTTCCGCCGGGAAGGGGCCACCAGTATTCAACGAATCCTTCACCTTTATCCCGCGCAACATCTATAAAAGCCCTGAATATGTATTTGCCTCTTTTGTCCTGAAGACCCATGAGGTTTTTGCCTTCAAGGCTCTTCTTCGGATGGGCAAGCATCACTCCATTCAAGTCGTTCACCCACACATATCCGTTTTTGCCGTATCTTATGTCCCTTATGGCTTTAAGAGCCAGCTCCTTGGCCTGCTCCTCGCTTATTATACCCGATTTTGCCAGTTCGTAATTTCCCTCTATAATTCCCATAGCCGTGTCAACCACAGACCGAACGATGTTCTTCTTGTTGTGAAGCATTATACGATAGGTCACCTTTTCACTGCCCACGGTGGTGATTATGTATATCACCCCAGCCGCTATGACCGTCATACCGGCTATAGCAAACAGAATCTTACTGCCTACACCCACGGACTTGCCGAGGTAGCCGTATTTCTCACCAATATCCCTCCATATGAGACTCGTTATCCTTAACAGAACGGGATAAGAACCGATAAAGAACATGGAAGCCCCACCAAGAGCGCAGTAAACAAAATGCTCCGGATTAGCAAAAGCGCCCATGCTCTTTGCAGAAAGGGCGGCTATGGTAGAAGAGATGAAAGAGTAAGCTATGTGAAGGGTGAAAAGCACCTTGGGATAGGTTAAAGCAAAGCCCTTCGCTTTCTCCCTGTCTTCGTCTATACCGTCGGAGAAGGTCCTGGTTATAAAACAGGTCACAATGGCGTAAAAAACGGAAAAAGCAAGGGGACCTATGCTGAAAATAGACTTCACCACCATGCTGGGGCTCAACAGCCCCATTAAATAGACAAAAACGGACCATAAAACGGCACCGCCTACGAAAGCAAACAGAATGTAAATAAGCCAGTATTTGCACCAATTCCTCATTGCAGTCCCCCTTTATTCATAAATCCCGCAGTCGGTATAGCTTACATTAAAGTATATCGACATCTCCAGCAGAAACTTTAACCACAGAACCGTCATCTTTCCTAACGAGCAGTTCGCCATAAGGACTAATCCCTATGGCAAAGCCTTCAAATCTTCCGTCAACCGCAACCCTCTTTCCAAGAGTGTAATTGTGTTCACGCCAAAAGTAAAACAAATCTTCCTTGCCCCCTTCAAGAAAATGTTTATACCATTTATCGAGAAAAGCCAGCACCTTAACAAAAATCTTCCTCCTTGAAACCTCTTCCCCAAGCTCAACAGCCACTGAAGTGGCTTTCTCCCTGATGTCGGGAGGAAACTCCTCCCTCCTAACATTCACATTAAGCCCTATGCCCAGTATGACGAATCTGACCTTTCCGCCATCCGTTTCCATCTCGTTGAGGATGCCGCATATCTTTCTGCCTCCCACGAACACATCGTTGGGCCACTTTATCAGGGCGTCCACCCCCAAGTCCCTCAAAGCCTCACACACCGCAACAGAGGAGAGCATGGTGAGCTGAAAAACAAAAGAAGCCGAAACCGGTGGCCTCAAAATAACCGAAAAGTAAAGGTTTTTACCTTTAGGGCTGAACCAGCTTCTTCCCAGCCTGCCCCTTCCTTTAGTCTGATAATCGGCGGCTACAACCGTTCCCTCCGGCTCACCTCTTGCCGCCATCTCCTTCGCCAGAATGTTGGTGGAATCCACCACCTCAAAAAAGAGATACCTCCGCCCTATTATCTCCGTATCCAGCTCCGAAAGGACCGCCGGGGGAATGAGGGTATCAGGAAGAGCCTCAAGCACATATCCCCTTCTGTCCACCACCCTTATGGGAATCCCTTCCTCCTTCAGCTTATAAATCCTCTTCCTCAACGCCACACGGGAAATGCCCAGCACAATGGCAAGCTCCTCCCCCGATACGACCTCTCCCTTCCTTTCCGAAAGCACCTTGAGTATCAAAGCGTCTTTATCCTGAACTTTTTCTGACATCTTTAACCTTAAGCCTCAGCCTCTTTCTCTCCTTCCACATGTCAAACTCAATGGAAGCAACCACATCAAAGCTTCCCCCACCCTTAAGACGCTCTATCTCCACATCAAAGGAGTAGGCATCCACTCCTATTCCGTCTTTCACCGCAAGAAAGCTTATCCCCTTTGACATGGGCTTCAAAAACCTTACTTTAAGCCCTTCAAACAGAAAGAGCGGCTCTTCAAATCCCTCTCCGAAGGGGCGAAGCCTCAGGTAATCCCTCACAAAGCCCGCATCAAGAAGCTCAAACTCAAGTTTATCGTCAATAAAGAGAACATCCTCAACCCTCTCCTCTTCCTCCACCGCCCTGCTCAGATGCTCTTTGAGAAGCTCAACCTTATCCTTCTCAACATTAAAGCCCACAGCCTTTTCGTGTCCGCCCCACGAAACCAAAAGCCCCCTCACCCTGCTCATAAGCCTGTGGAGGTTCACTCCTCCAAAACTTCTTCCGGAGCCCCTGCCAACCCTTCCGCCGTTAAAGCTCACGATGAAAGCGGGGCTTGCAAAGTGAGAGGCAAGCTTGGAAGCCACCACCCCTATAACCCCCGGATGCCAGCCGTCTTTCCACACGAAAACCACAGGCTCATCTCCCCCGCACATGGAAAGAGCCTCGCCGAATACCTTCTCCTCTTCCCTCTGGCGTCTGGAGTTTTCCCTGTTCAGCTCTCTGGCAAGCTCTAAAGCCTTCTCCCCGTCGTCCTCCACCAGAAGCTCAAAAGCCTTTCTCGCATGGCTTATCCTGCCGGGGGCGTTGAGCCTCGGCGCAATTATGAAGGAGACATCCCACGGCTTCAAAGCCCTATCCGAGATGCCGGCGGCCTCCGTCAAAGCGGCAAAAGGCACAAAATCCTTCAGCATTTTTAATCCGAACTTCACGAAAAAGCGGTTTTCGTCCCTTATCTCCATAACATCAGCCACCGTCCCCACGGCAACGAGAGGCAGAAACTCCTTTATAACGGCTTTTCTCTCCTTATCGCCTTCAAGCCATAAAATGACAGCCTCTGCAAGCTTTAGAGCCACCCCCACCCCGGCAAGCCCTCTGAAAGGATAGGAGCCGTCCGCTTTCGGGTTTATCACGGCATCAGCAGGCGGCAGAAAAGGAGCCGGTTCGTGGTGGTCGGTAACGATGACATCTATTCCCTCTTTTTTGAGGGCTGAAACCTCCTGAATGGAAGAGATACCGCAATCAACGGTTATCAACAGAGAAAAGTCGGGCACCTCTGACTTCCTCAGAGAATCAAGGTTGATGCTGTATCCGTCAGCTATTCTGTGGGGAATGAAGACTTCCACATCACAGCCAAGCCTTTTCAAAAATCTGTAAAGCAAAGCTGAAGCGGTGATTCCGTCGGCGTCGTAATCCCCGTAAATGAGTATCTTCTCTTTTCTACTGCGCGCCTTTAAAATGCGCTCAACGGCTTTCTCCATGTGGGAAAAGTAAAAGGGGTCGTTCAAAAGGCCCAGAGGCTCGTAAAGATACAGCCGGGCTCTCTCCTCGGTGTTCACCCCCCTGTTTACCAGCACCTTCGCCAGAGGAAGTGGTATGCCGAGCTTTGCCGAAAGGGCATGTGCATCGGCTCTATACGGAGCAATCACCCACTTCACCGCACCACCCCTATCATCTCAGCCACTTCGTCCGTATATCTTCCGTCTTTCTCGTATATTATAAGAGGCGGCTCAACCTCCAGGGCGCCTCTTTTAGCCCCCTTAACCGCTTCAACCATGACGAACTGGGCTTTCCTGCGGGCGTAAGGATGCACAAAACGGAGTCTTTTCGGCTCAAGCCCCCTTGCCCTCAAGGAGGAAAGAACATCCACGCTCCTTTCGGCACAGAAAATCAAGCCGAACCTCCCCCTGAACCTCAGCAGATAAAAGGCGGCCTCCACCAGGTCCTCCAGAGTGGCTTCAAGCTCGTATCTCGCGAGGGCTTTCCCTCTATCCTTCACCATCCTCCCCCTGTCAGGCTCCCAGTAGGGAGGATTCGCTATGACATAGTCAAAGCTCTCCGGCTCAAAGGCGTCCTTCACATCCCTGTAGTTAAGCCTGACGAAAGATACCCTGTGGGAAAGGCCGTTTATCCGCGCGCTAAGCTTTGCCCTTTCAACCATCTCACCCTGCAGGTCTATCCCCACCACCTCCACAGCCGGCATTTTCTTTGCGGCAATCAGCGCTATCACGCCGGAGCCGGTTCCAAGGTCCGCCACCCTGCCCCTCTCAGGCAGGTGAGCAAACTCCGCAAGCAAAAGGGAGTCAACGGAAAACCTGTAGCCGCACCGGGGCTGAACCAGCTTCAGCCCCCACTTCCTCAAGTCGTCCAGCGTATCATCCTGAGAGATACCGGGAAACAAGCTCTTTTCCATATCCCAGAATCTTTTCCAGCTTCTCAACGGAAGAAGACTCGCAGTAAACCCTTAAAAGGGGTTCCGTTCCCGACGCCCTGAACAGTATCCAGGAATTGTCCTCCAGAACGAACTTTGCCCCGTCAACAAAATTGGTTGAGCGCACGGAAAGCCCGGCAAAGCTCCGGGGAACCTCTGACTTCAGGTGCTCCACGAAAGAGCGGGCATCCTCTATCCTGCTTACCTTCACATCCTCCCGCCTGTAGAAGTGAGGTCCAAACTCCTCAAAAAGCTCCTCTATCAGCCGGGAAAGGGGTTTCGCTTCCACAGCCATATATTCAAGAACCAGAAGGGCTGAAAAAAGGCCGTCCCTCTCCGGTATGTGGTAAGAGACGCCTATACCGCCGGACTCCTCCCCTCCCATAAAAACCCTGCCGTCAGCAATCAGGTCCGCTATAAACTTAAAACCAACTCCGGTTTCATACACCTTTATGCCGTATTTCTCGCCTATTCTGTCCAGAAGTGAGGTGGTGGAGACCGTTTTGGCAATGGCTCCCTTAAAGCCCTTGTTCTTAACCAGATGCATGAGGATAAGGGCGTATATCTGATGGGGATTGACGAAATTCCCCTTCTCGTCCACGAGCCCCACCCTGTCTCCATCTCCATCGGTGGCAATTCCCACGTCAGCCTTTGAATCAATCACTCTGGCTATAAGTTCCCGTATGTTCTTCTCTATAGGCTCCGGATGTTTAAAGCCGAAAAACGCATCTCTTTTCTCGTTTATCAGCTCAACGAAACAGCCAGCAGGCTCAAGAAACAGCCTCGTTAAGTCGCTTGTAGCGCCGTGCATGGGATTTGCTACCACCTTAAAAGAAGCCCTTCCTATGCGGTCAAGGTCCACCCTCTCCTTCACCCACTCAAAATAAGCGGGGTAAGGATTGACCACGGTGATTAACCCCTCTTTTACCCCCTCTTCAAAGGCAATTCTTTTGGGCTTCACACCGTCAAGCAAAGCCTCTATCTTCCCTGTAATCTCCGAGGGTGCCGCTCCTCCCTTCGGGGTTCTCAGCTTGTAGCCGTTATACTGGTAAGGGTTGTGGCTTGCGGTTATAGCAACGCCAAAGCCCCGTCCGTTTTTCACAATTTCAAAGGTGACAAAGGGTGTGGGCACGAACCTCTGAGCAATGAATGTCTTTATTCCGTTTGCGGCGAAGACCTCCGCCACCGTTTTAGCAAAAACCTCCGAAAAGAATCGGGTGTCATACCCTATGAAGCATCCCTTCTCCCAGGGCCAGCTCTCCCTCTTCACAAACTCGGCGGTAGCCTGCGCCACGAGAATCAGGTTCTCAAATGTGAAGGTGTCCGCAATTATACCGCGCCACCCGTCCGTGCCGAATTTAATGTCAGCCAAGGCAATCCTCCCTTGATATTGCTGATAAATCTTCATAGCATAGAGACTAAATACCATCAAGGAGAAAAGGAGATGGAGCTGAAGGCGGAACATCTCCGATGGACCTGTGATGCTTCCGAAATTGAAAAAGCACTGGGGGAGAGCCAGCAGGAGATAGCGTCAGCGGCACAGCCCAGAGCCAAGAAAGCGGTGGAGTTCGGGCTTGAGGTTGAAAGCGACGGATTCAACATTTTCGTGGCAGGTCCCGAAGGGATAGGAAAGAGAACCCTCGTAATGGAGAAGGTGAAAGAAAAAGCCCGCCAGAAACCGTGCCCCGACGACTGGTGTTATGTTTACAACTTTGCCAACCCTCAGGCACCCAAAGCCATTTCGCTTCCTGCGGGAGTAGGCAAAGAGTTCAGAGAAGACATGAAAAGCTTTATAGAACACCTCAAGGAAGAACTGCCCAAAGCCTTTGAATCCAAGGAATACGAGGAGAAGGCAAAAGCCATAATTGAAAAGAGCAAAGAGGAAAAGGAAGCCCTTTTAAGAGAGCTCAACAAAAAAGCGGAAGAGGCGGGGTTTGCCTTAAAGTTTTCCCCAACAGGCATCATCATGATACCCATAATGGGAGGCCAGCCCGTTCCTGAAGAGAAGCTTCTTTCCGATTCAAACCTGAGGGAATACGTGGACAGAAAGAGAAAGGAGTTTGAGCCGGTCCTGTCCGAGTTTATGCGCAGGCTGAAAGAGATAGACAAGCAAACCCAGAAAGAGCTCAAAAAGCTTAGAGAAGATGTGGCGCTTTTCGTGATAAACAGCTTTATTGAAGACCTGCTGGAAAAATACGCCTCTTATCCGCAGGCGAAAGAGCACATAGAAGAGGTGAAAAACGACATAATCAAGGACATTGACCTGTTCCTTCAGATTCCCTCATCCACGGACAACCCCTTCGTGATGCTCCAGATAGAAAAGAGCCTTTCAAAATATCAGGTAAACGTGATAGTGGACAACTCCGAAACGGAACATGCCCCCGTGATTTACGAGACCAACCCCACATACAGCAACCTCTTCGGCAGGATAGCGCTGAGAGCGGAGTTCGGCGTTTATGTTGCCGACTTCACCCAGATTGTCCCCGGAAGCATCCACAGGGCAAACGGCGGCTTTCTGATTTTGAGGCTGGTGGATTTGCTCTTCAACCCGGGGGTGTGGCACGCGCTGAAGAAAGCCCTCCTCCACAAGGAGATTGTGATACAGCCCTTTTTAGAAGAGCTTGGAATTCCCCATCCCATATCAACCTACATCCGCCCACAGCCCATTCCGCTGGATGTGAAGGTCATTCTTCTCGGAGACAAACCGCTTTTCTACCTTCTCGGTATCCTGGACCCGGAGTTCAAGAGGCTCTTCAAGGTAAAGGCTGAGTTCAGCGAAACCTGCGACAACACCCACGAGATGCGTGGAGTTTTCGCCGCAACCCTGAAGCACGTTGCGGAAAGGGAGAAGCTGAAAACCCCATCGGCAGAGGCTCTTGCGGGTTTGATTGAGCACTCATCACGGCTTGCCGAACACAAAGAGAAGCTCTACCTGAAGCTGGAAGAGATACTGGATGTTCTAAGGGAGGCAAGTTTTTACGCCGAAAAAGATAACAGCAGTGTCATAGAAAGAAGGCACATAGACAAAGCCCTTGAAGAATACCGGTTCCGTTCCAACCTCATAGAGGAAAAAATCCGCGAGCTCATACGGGAAGGCACCATCATAGTTGAGCTGGAAGGAGAAAAGGTGGGACAGATAAACGGACTCTCCGTAATCAACCTCGGAGACTACTCCTTTGGCAGGCCCGTGAGAATAACGGCAACTGTATTCACCGGGGAAAAGGGCATCGTCAACATTGAACGGGAGGCAAAGCTTTCCGGAAAAATCTTCAACAAAGCGGTATTCATCCTTTCGGGCTACATGGGAGGGAAATACGGAAGAAGACAGCCCCTGACCCTTTCGGCAAGCCTCGCCTTTGAGCAGTCCTACTCCCAGATAGAAGGGGACTCGGCATCAGTAGCCGAACTGCTGGCTCTTCTTTCCGCCGTATCCGGAATACCTTTGAAGCAGAACCTTGCGGTAACCGGTTCTATAGACCAGCTTGGAAACGTTCAGCCCGTAGGTGGTATCAACGAGAAGGTGGAAGGATTCTACCGCATCTGCAGGGTAGCGGGAAAAAAGGGTGAGGTCATAATACCCGCAAGAAATGTGAAGCATTTAAACCTCAACGGTGACGTGGTGGAGGCAGTTGAAAGGGGAGACTTTAAAATACACGCCGTTGATACCATAGACGAAGCCATTGAGATAGCAACCGGACTCAAAGCGGAAGAGTTTCACGAAAAGGTGCTTTTGGAGCTGAAAGAGCTTCACAAATACGCAATGCCCAGGGAGGAAAAGGGAAAATGATTATCGCTATAGACGGTCCCGCAGGTTCAGGTAAAAGCACCGTGGCAAAAATCATCGCGCAAAGGCTGGGGTTCCTATACCTTGACACCGGGGCAATTTACAGGGCTGTGGGGTATCTGGCTCTGAAAAAGGGTATTGACCTTGAGGACGAGAAGGCGCTGGTCAACCTGATACGGCAGATGGAGCTCACCATAACACCCGAAAAGGGCCACCAGAAAATCGCCGTAAACGGAGAAGACATAACGGAAAAAATCCGGACGGAAGAGATTGGAATGGCGGCATCCACCGTCTCAAAGCACCCTGAAGTGCGAAAAGCCCTGCTCGAACTTCAAAGAGATTTCGGCAGAAGATGCAACCTCGTAACGGAAGGCAGGGACACCACAACGGTGGTCTTTCCCAACGCAGAAGTCAAAATTTTCCTCACGGCTTCTCCTGAGGTGCGGGCAGAAAGAAGGCTCAAGGAGCTGAAGGAAAAAGGCATAGAAAAAAGCTATGAAGAGGTATTAAACGCCATAATAAAAAGGGACAGGCAGGATACCGAAAGGGCGGTAGCGCCTTTAAAACCCGCAGAGGATGCGGTGATAATAGACACATCAGGAATGAGCATTGAGGAAGTTGTGGAAGAGATACTAAAAATCGTGGAAAAGGCTGAATGAGCGACGAGCTTACGGCATATCAGCTTCTTAAAGAAGGAAGATATCTCAAGGCTAAAGAGATTCTGGAAAAGCTCGTTGAGGAAAACCCTGCGGAGCACAACCTCTTCAACTTCGCCCTCTGCCTCTGGCGGCTGGGAGAGCTTGACGAGGCTCTAAGTGTTCTTGAGAGACTGCTTGAAGCCAATCCCGAGCACAAAAAGGGGCTGTTTTTAAAAGGCGTGATACTGAGAAGAGAAGGGAGATTTGAAGAGGCAAGGGAAGTATTCACGAAACTTGGGGAAGACTATCTGGCACAGGCTATCCCCTCTCTTGTGGAAAAACCGGAGGTGGACGAGCCGCTGGAGTTTGAAGTGGTGAAGGAAGACGAAACAGAGGAGCTCCCTGCCGCAGAGGAAGCTGTCACGGCAGACTCAAGGTTCACATCGTCCTACAAAGGCGACATAGTAAGGATAAAGATTGACGGCTCCTTTGAGGTGGAAAAGGGACACTTCGTTGCCTTTCTCTTCAAGGAAGGCAGTCTATCAGAGTTCAACGGAACCATATCAGGAAGCGGAAAGGGAGAGCTGGTAATCTCAGGATTCAGCCTGCCGGAAGGAGACATAACTCAGGACAGAGGGGAAGGACAGCTTCTGATAGACCTTGAGGAGGAAACCTACGCCATAAAATCCAACAAAGACGAACAGGTCTTTTTCCAGGCATCGCCTATAATTCACTGGAAGAAGCTTTGAAAAAGCCCCGGGGTAGTCCTCGGGGCTTTGCAAAGGTTTTATCTGCAGTCGGGACAGATAGTGAGCTCTTCTTCGGGAAGGCCCGTTTTCTCCTTCAAAAACTTAAGCTGGTCTTCCGTAAGGTAGTAATTCCCGCATTTGGGACAGGGAATGAGCTTGCTCTTTTTATGCCACCGCTCCATAATTCTGTATCCGTCCTTCTGCTCTATGGGAATAACATCCACGGGACAGACATAGGAACAGGCACCGCAAACTATGCAGGAGGGACTCTCCTCGTCAAAGGGGGTGCAGACCCTTCTCGTGAATCCCCTGCCCTCAAACCCTATGGCGTAAACACCCACCACATCCTCGCAGACCCTCACGCACAGTCCGCAGAGGATGCAGTCGTCGTTGGCTTTAACGAACCTCGGCTGTTCCTCAACCCCGAGTTTTTCCGCTATCTCTTTAAGCTTGGGAAGGTTGGGACACCTCGCCATAAGAAGCTGTAGCACCACCTTCCTGCACTTCTCTATTATCTCGCTGTTGGTGGTAACCTCTATCCCTTCGGTAGCGGGATAATCGCAGGCGGTGACCAGCTTTACCCTCTTTCCCTTCTTCACCTGAACGAGACACATCCTGCAAGCCGCATACGGCTTCACCTCGTCGTCAAAACAGAGGGCAGGGATGTAAATGTTGTTATCCCTTGCCACCTGAAGAACCGTCTGGCCCTTGTAGCCGGTAACCTTTTTTCCGTCTATTGTGAAGCTCACCCTCTCCATCATATCACCTTCACCGCATTAAATTTGCAAACTTCCTTGCATATACCGCACTTTATACACTTCTCCGGGTCTATCCTGTGAGGCTGTTTCCTTTCACCGGAGATGGCTCCCACAGGACACCTCAAAGCACAGACATGACAGCCCGTGCACGCCTCCTCGTCTATCACATAGGTCACGAGAGCCTTACACACACCAGCCCTGCACTTCTTGTCCCTCACATGCTCCAGATACTCGTCTCTGAAATACCTTATGGTTGACAGAACCGGGTTGGGAGCACTCTTTCCGAGACCGCAGAGGGAAGCGTTGGCTATAACCTCTCCCAGCTCCTCAAGCAGGGCTATGTCCTCCTCGGTTCCCTCACCCCTCGTGATTTTGTTCAGGGTCTCAAGCATCTGCCTCAACCCTTCCCTGCACGGGGTGCACTTTCCGCAGGACTCTTCCGTCAGGAACTTAACGAAATAGCGGGCAACATCCACCATACAAGCTCCTTCGTCCATCACAATCATTCCACCGGAGCCCATCATGGAACCCGCCTCGTCAAGGCTGTCAAAATCAACGGGGAGGTCAAGAAGCTCCGCAGGCAGACACCCTCCAGAAGGACCACCGGTCTGAACCGCTTTGAACTTCTTGCCTCCGGGAATACCCCCGCCTATGTCAAAGATGACCTCGCGCAGGGTGATTCCCATGGGAACCTCAACAAGCCCCGTGTTGTTCACCGCACCAACCAGAGAGAATATCTTGGTTCCCTTGGAGCCTTCCGTTCCTATGGTGGCATACCAGTCGGCTCCCCGGGTTATTATAATGGGCACATTGGCCCATGTCTCCACGTTGTTCAACACCGTGGGGCGTCCCCACAAGCCGCTTTCGGTGGCGTGTATGTATTTTGAACGCGGCTCGCCCACGCGTCCCTCAATAGACGCCATCAAAGCGGAAGATTCGCCGCACACAAAGGCTCCGCCGCCCCTCACTATCTTGATGTCAAAGGAGAAATCTGTTCCCAGAATGTTCTCACCCAGAAGCCCCAGCTCCTTCGCCTGCTGAATGGCTATGGTGGCATTCTCAACGGCAAGGGGATACTCTTTCCTGACATAGATGTATCCCTCGGTGGCTCCCACCGCATAAGCACCTATTATCATTCCCTCTATAACGCTGTGGGGATTACCTTCAAGAAGGGACCTGTCCATATAAGCTCCCGGGTCTCCCTCGTCAGCGTTGCAGATGACATACTTTATGGGAGAATCGTGCTTCGCCGCGTCGTCCCACTTCCAGCCCGTGGGGAAACCTGCTCCACCCCTTCCCCTCAAGCCGGATTTAATCACCTCGTCTATTATGCCGCGGGGTGTCATCTCGGTAAGAGCCTTGGCAAGAGCCTGATAGCCGCCGATGGAGATGTAGTCATATATGCTCTTGGGGTCTATTATACCGTTTGCGGCAAGCAGAAGACGCATCTGCTTCTTGTAGAAAGGAATGTCCTCCTCGTGCAGAATCTTCTCCCCCGTGGCAGGGTCCTCGTAGAGAAGCCGCTCAACCACCTCACCGTTTACCACGGTCTTCTCCACTATCTCAGGAACATCCTCCGGCTTGACCTTCTGGTAGAAGATTTTCTCGGGATAGATAACCACAAGAGGTCCCCTTCCACAGAATCCGTGACAGCCGGTTCCCCTGACGGTAACCCCTACATCCGCAAGATTTCTCTTCTCCACCTCTTCCTTAAAGGCGAGGAAGACCTCCAGTCCCCGGTTGGCAAGGCAACCGGTTCCGTTACATACGGCTATGTAACGCTTCTCTTTCTCCCTCTCCTTCTTTAACTCCTCATAAAGTTTAAAAAGCTCCTCTTTGCTGTTTAACCTTTTCATTGCTGCTCCCTATATTCCTTTATTAGAGACTCCACCTTACCGGGTGTAACATAACCGTGATAATAGTCGTTTATCACCACCACAGGAGCCAGAGCACAGGCTCCCACGCAGTTTACCGTCTCAAGGGTGAACATCAAATCGTCGGTGGTCTCTCCCACATCAATGCCAAGAACGTTCTTGAGCTGGTCAAGCACCATGTAAGCACCCTTAACATGGCAGGCAGTTCCGGTGCAGACCTGAATGACATACTTGCCTCTGGGCTTAAGAGAGAAGGCTTTAAAGAAGGTTGCCATGTGGTAAACCCTGGTAAGAGGCACACCTGTCTGTCTGGAAACCTCCTTCAAAAGCTCCTTGGGCAACCAGTGGTAAATATCCTGAAGGTCCTGCAGAATCTCTATCATTCTCGCAGGGTCCCTTCCGTATCTCTCAAAAACCTCCGCCACATCCCTTTTAATCTTTTCCAAATCAAGCTCTATCATCTAAAACCCTCCTAAATGCCTGCAATGCTTCTGTAATCAGGACGGTTAGTGGTCTCCTCCATTATCTTGAGCCTGGTGTATTCCGCACTCACCCTCTCCTGAATCAGCTTTATCATCTCCGGCGTCAGATGGCGAAATCTCCTCTGGAACTTGAGGTATTCCTCCACAGGCTTCAAGCCCTTCTCAAAGTCAAGGGTAAGCCTGTATCTGCCGTGCTCCACCTCATACAGGGGGAACACCCCCGTCTCCGCCGCAAGCCTTCCCGCTTTAATGGCATAAGCCGGCGGGATACCCCAACCGGTGGGGCACACGGCAAACATGTGGATGTATGCGGGACCTTCAAGCTCAAAAGAGCGCTTCACCTTCCTTATCAAATCCAGAGGATAGCTGGGGCAGGCCGTAGCCACGTAAGGTATCCCGTGAGCAACGGCTATCTCGGGAAGGTTCTTCTTCCAGTAGCCCTGACCAAACTTCACCTTGCCCGCAGGGGTGGTGGTGGTATGGGCACCGTAAGGGGTTGCGGAAGAACCCTGAACACCCGTGTTCATGTAAGCCTCGTTGTCGTAGCAGACATAGGTCACATTGTGCCCGCGAGCCATCATGCCGGACAGAGCCTGAAGACCTATGTCCGCCGTTCCGCCGTCTCCAGCAAAGACCAGAACATTTATCTTCTTTGACGGGTCAAGTCTGCCCTTCCTCTTGAGCACCTTGATAGCCGATTCAATACCGGAAGCAACCGCCGCCGCATTCTCAAAAGCCACATGAATCCAAGGCACAGCCCACGAAGTGTAAGGATACGGAGAGGACACAATCTCCATACAACCCGTGGCGTTCACCACTATGGTGTTTCTGCCCGCCGCCTTCATGGCAAGGCGCAGTCCCAAAGCGGCGGCACACCCCTGACAGGCTCTGTGGCCTCTGGTGAAAAGCTCCTCCTTGGGAGCCATCCTGTAAGCAAAGACGCTTAAAAACCCTTCCTTTGGTCTCTTCACCTCTATCATTCTCTCAACCCCACTATTATTACCCTATCGGGCTCTTTTTCCTCTTTCAAACACTCCTCGCCAAGCTCAAACATCCTTACATACTCGTCAAACCTTATGTCCCTTCCGCCAAGGCCAGCCGTCACACCCACCACCATGGGTCTGTCAGACAGGTTGTAGAGAGCGGCTCTCACCTCGGACATAACTATACCCAGCGGTCCGCCGAAAGATATCGCCCTGTCAAGGACAACAGCACACTTTATTGAACCGTTGCACAGGGCTTTCTTCAGGTCCTCAAAGGGGAAGGGTCTCCACAGCCTAATCTCAACAACTCCCCACTTCCTGCCCTGCTTCCTCATCTCGTCAACCACAACCTGAGCCGCTTCCGTAACGGAACCCTGAGTGACGAGGACAACCTCGGCATCGTCTGCCTTGTAAGTCTCAACGGCGTTATACCTTCTGCCGAACCTCTCATCAAACTCCTTCCAGACCGCATCTATCACCTTTCTGGAATTCCTTATAGCCTCTTCCTGTTGCTTCTTGGCTTCGGTGTAGATGTCGGGAAGCCCCACCGGACCGTGAGTCACGGGACGCTCCGGGTCAAGAACATAGGGATGATGGTAGGGAGGCAGAAATCCCTCCACCTCCTCCTTATCAAACATGTAGATGGGCTCAACCACATGGGTAAGGATAAATCCGTCAAAGTTTATCATAACCGGCAGAAGAACATCGGGATGCTCGCCTATCTTAAAAGCCATAAAGGTGAGGTCGTAAGCCTCCTGCCCGTTGTTTGCAAATATTGATATCCAGCCGGTATCCCTTTCGTTCATCACATCGGAGTGGTCGTTCCAGATGGAAATGGGAGCGGAAAGGGAACGGTTCGCCAGCGCCATCACCACAGGCGCCCTCATACTGCTGGCTATGTAAACAATCTCGTTCATCAACGCCAATCCCTGAGAACTGGTGGAGGTAAAAGCCCTTGCGCCAGCCAGAGAAGCCCCTAAAGCGGCGCTCATAGCGGTGTGCTCTGACTCCACCGTTATAAACTCCGCGTTGAGCTCGCCGTTAGCCACAAGCTCGGCGAGATGCTCAACTATGTGGGTCTGAGGGGTGATGGGGTAGGCAGACACCACATCAACTTCAGCAAGAGCCGCCGCCTCGGCTATGGCTATTGAAACCTCAATTCCTCTTCTCTTTGCCATCTTAGTCTTCCTCTCTCTCCATTTTTATACAACGAGCCGGACACTCAACGGCACATATCCCGCATCCCTTGCAGTAGTCGTAGTTGGGGTTGAAGTATCCATACTCATCCTTCTCGTAGGCATACTCCGGACAGAATATCCAGCAGGTTCCGCACTTGATACACTTGGTCTTGTCAACCACGGGTTTTAAGGTTTTCCAGTCTCCCGTTTTGTAAAAGACGCTGTTACCGGGCTCGTCTATAACGGCACCCGGCAGCAATTCATACCACTTGGGTTTCTCCTTCATCTTCATCTTTAACTCCTTGCCTCCTCATAAGCTCTTCTAAAAGCCCTGACCTCTTTCTCCGCTATTTTGGGAAACCTTTCGGCTATAAACTTCTCCACATACTCCATCTTGGCAAGCTCAGGTTTAGCCTTGAGAAGCGCTCCCAGCATTACCACATTGGTTATGGGAACGCCAAGCTCCTCCATGGCTATGGAGGTGGCGTCAACCGTCACCAGATTTCCGTCATAGTTAAGCTCGGCTTTGAGCTCCTCCGGGCTTTTCTTAGAGTTTATAACCGCAATGCCGTTCTCCTTAAGACCGGAAAAGACCGGAACGGAACGCAAAAGGGTCGGGTCAAGCACGATAACTATATCGGGTTCGTATATACCAATGCGTATCTTTATGGGTTCGTCAGAAATCCTCGTGAAGGCAAGAACGGGAGCTCCCCTTCTCTCAGCTCCAAAGGCAGGAAAAGCCTGAGCGTATCTGCCTTCCTCAATCACCGCAAGGGCCAGTATTTCAGCAGATGTAACTGCTCCCTGACCGCCTCTTCCATGAAATCTTATTTCTACCATGTGCCCCTCTCAGATACAAAGATGAATTCAAAATAAAATCTCTAAAGTTGTAGCACCATACCGAAACGGTTGTCAAGAACTGGTGCTGTTCATACTACACATTTAACCAGCAACAGGCAAGTAGATAAGGAAGGTCACTCCTTCCCCTTCTTTCGCCTTAACCTTTATAAAACCTTTCATAAATTTAACCAGCTCGTAAACCACGAACAGACCTATTCCACTGCTTCCCGGCTTGGTGGTAAAAAATGGAGTAAAAATCTTTTTTAGCAAAATCTCCGAAATACCCGGACCGTTATCGGAAAACTCCACCACCACATACTTTCCCGGACGCGCCCAGGGAAAGCTTTTCACCTCCTCCTCATCAGCAATCACCATGTAAGTCTTTATCTTTACCCTGTTTTCCCGGTAAGGTCTTCCCAGCTCGGAAAAGGCATCTCTGGCATTAACTGCAAGATTCAAAAGAATCTGAAATAGAGCCGAAGCATCCGCTCTGGCAAGCCTCACATCCCCAAGCTCAATCTCCACAGAAGCCACCTTATCAAGGATGCTCTTTATAACATACTCTGCCTCTTCGATAACCTGATTAACATCAACGGAAGCCCCTTCTCCCACAGGCTTCCCAGCAAAAGAGAGCATCTTTCTGGCAAACTGAGAAAAGGCAATCACCCTTCTTTTCGCCCTTTCCAGACACTTTAAAGCTCCAGCTTCGTCCTTCTCCTCAAGTTTGACCATGGCAACCTCAACAAAAGACAGAACTTCGCTCAAAACAGAATTGAAATCGTAAGCAAGCTGATAAGCCACCTTTCCCAAACCTTCTATCTTCTGCATGGAAAAGAGCGTCCCTTTTAAAGTAACGCTCTCCTCGTGCAGTTTTTTAAACTCGGTAATTTCAACAAAAAGATAACAGAAACCACCTCCCACAGGAACCTCAAATCTCAAAAAAGACCTCTCCTCGTTGTCAGAATCCCTCAAGACAAGACACATCTCATCAATTTCCCCGATTAGCTCTGCCAGCTTCCTGCCTTTCAAAAGCTCTCTGCCTTTCTCGTTGGCAAAGAGAAGTTTTCCACCCCTCTCAACAACCAGCACAGCGGCAGGTAACACTTCAAGATACTCCTTAAAAGAGGCAAGCTCCTGTCTTCTCCTGCGATGGTAGAACAGAAACCCCGCACATCCCGCCACACAGAGAATCAGAAAAGCCCCAAAGGCAAAAAATCTGCAACGCCTCGCCCTGTCAAAGTTAACAAAGGGAACATTGAACCACTTACTCACCAGATAACCCAGCATCTCTCTTCTTTTAAGTTCCCTTATTCCGTGATTGAGCTCATAAAGAAGCTTCTCCCTTCCCTTCGCCACTGGAAAAGCTATCCTAGCCTCCTCAAAAAAGATGGGCCCCCACATCCCCCTCAAAATTCTCAGCCTTCCCACATAAAACCTGTTAATATAATAAACACTGTTATAATAATCATTGTAAAGAGCATCTGCTTCACCTTTTAGAACAGCTTCAAAGCACTCCCGGGTAGAAAGTTTTCTGACCACTTTCCAGTTCATTCTATCCTTCAATTTCAAAGCCCTTTTCTCGCCGGTTGCGGAGATTTTTACACACACCCTTTTACCCCTCAAATCCCCTTCGTTCTGAGCACGGGAACTTGAGGGCACCACCATAACCAAACCGGTTTTAAGATAGGGATTTGTGTAGTTGAAAAGATGCGCCCTATCCGGGGTTACATAAACTCCACCCACAGCCATATCCGCTTTGCCTTTCGCCACAAGGTCCAGAGCTTCCTTGAAAGGAACGACCCTGAATTCCACATCCTTTTTCAGAATAATTTTGAGAAGGTCAACATCAAACCCCCTATATCCGGAAGGGGTTTTTATAAAAAAAGGAGGATAAACCGCACCAACGACTTTTACCTTATCCGCCCCCCAGACAAGGGCAGGCAAAACCAAGCAAAATGCCGTTATTAAAAAGCATTTTCGCATACTGTTTTATATAATCAACTTTCATCGCCAAGCAATCCCTTAACCGTCTCCAGATTTCTCCTGTCCCAGCCCTCACCCCACGGGGTCTCCATGACCAGCGGAAGACTCCTTATTTTCGGATGAGAAAGGAGAACCTCAAAGCCCCTCATGCCTATTCTGCCGTATCCGATGTGCCAGTGTCTGTCCACCCGCGAGCCGAA
>JAADEW010000059.1 GCA_013153205.1 Deferribacteres bacterium
CCTGCCGTCAAAGTATTCTAAAGTTATGCCGCGCCAGTAGAGGTATTCTTCGGGAAGTTTTCGGACCTTCACCCTCATAACGGTTGTGTCGGTGCTCTGGATGCGGGAGACCTCTCCTAAAAGGACCTTGTCGCTGAATCCGGAGACGGCTCCTTTTCGTTGTAGGAACGAGAATATGGGCTCCTGTGGCCTTGGAAGTATCACGAAGATTATCACTGCGAGGGGAAGGGCAGAGAGGGGAACGAGAAGCGAGAAGGAGAGCACCTTCAGCCCGGTTCTTCTGTTCAGGTTTTCGTCGTGGGAAAAGCTGACCACGGTTAGAAAAATGGCGGATATGCTTATGAGGAAAAAGAGGAGCAGAAAGTAGAGGAGGAACCTGATGCTCAGGGTGAAAAAGGCCGCTCCTGCAAAGGAGAAGAGGCACAGAAGGTATATCTGCATGTAGTCCCTGAACCTCTTTTCCTCGAGTAGCTTTATACTGCACAGCAACAGCACCACTTCCATTATTTGCGGTAGGGGGTCCTGGGTGTTGATTTTAACGGCGGCTCCCACCACCGTCAGAAGGGCTATAAGGTTGAGAAGCCTTCTTGGTATGGGATACCACCTCTTCGCGTCAAGGTATATTCCCGCAAGCCCTGCGGTGGCGGCGGTTGCCGTCACAAACGCGTTTACCACAACATTTGCCGTGGCAATGGTAATGAACACGCACGCATATGTGATGCCGGTTATGATGTTCGTTATTCTCATCTTTCCGGATTGAACAGTGCAAGCTCCCTTAAAAGCCGCAGTTTGTGAGCTTTGCCTGTCTCAGGCGGAAAGAGCCTGTCCTTTATCTTCAGCCCGAAGGGGATTTTCCTGCTGTAGGCGCACTGTATCAGGTAGGCGATGCAGGACAGCCTTTCCTCAAGGGGAAGGTTTATCTCGTCAAAGTCAATTAATACCGCTTCCGATGCGTTTCTGGAAAACTCTTTCACCAGAAGCTTTCCCTTTTTGGCAGATGCCTTCCAGTGTATAAGCTTGAGGGGGTCTGAGGGATGGTATTCCCTTATGTTTACCAGCTCGCCTTCAAGCCCTTTTGCTGTGGGAAGCTGGGAGTCTCCCGCTTTTTCTGCTTCCTCTGAGATATGCGGGCACTTTATAGGCTGAGGGAACACGAGGAAGTCTCTATCTGTCTTTACGGTGTAGCTTCTCACAAAGAAGGCGAAGGGAAAGGGCGAGAATATCCTGATTTCCTTTATTCTGTGTCTTCCCCTGCTGGGGGCTGTAAGTTCAAGGACGGCTTCCCGCTTCCCTTTTCCTTCTATTACCGGAATGCTCTTTCTCTTGCCTTCTACCTCAACTCCCACGGCAAGAGACGGGAGATTCTTTCCGTTTTTCACAGTTACCTTCAGGGGAAAGGCTTTCTTTGCGTATATCTCCTCCGGAAAGTTCAGGCTGATGCTGAGTTGCGATATGTTCAGCCTTCCGAAAAAGCCGGAAATTCCCATTATTCCGAGCATTCCGGATACGATTATGTATAGGAGGTTGTTGCCCGTATTTGCCGCAGAGACCCCCAGAAAGATGGTGAGAATAATGTATATCCAGCCCGGTTTCGTTATCTTTAAACGGGAACGGGAACTTCTTCCAGAATTAATTGTGTTAGCTCCTTTTTGCTGGTTTTAAAGGATTCGGTTTTCACTATGAGTCTGTGGGCTATAACGCTCACCGCAAGCTCCTTTACATCCTCCGGAATGACGAAGTCCCTTCCTTTGAATAGGGCGTTGGTCTTTGCGCATGAAAGAAGCTGAAGGGAGGCTCTTATTGATAAGGGTGCTGACACATGGGGATTTTCTTTTACGGCCTCTGCTATGTCTGCAATGTAGCCGTAGATTTTGTCTGACACGAAAATCTCTTCCGCCTCTTTTTGCAGTTTTAAGACCTGTTCTCTGTCCGTTAGGGGCTCAAGCTCCTTTATTTTCGGGGATTCGTCTCCCCTTTTGAGAATCTCTATAAGCGTGGATTTCCGGGGGTATCCTATGCTTATCTTCATGGCGAATCTGTCAAGCTGGGATTCCGGCAGAGGAAATGTTCCGTAAAATTCAAGGGGGTTCTGGGTGGCTATAAGAAAAAAGGGCTCTGGAAGGGAGTGGGTCTTTCCGTCAACAGTCACCTGCCTTTCCCCCATGGCTTCTAAAAGGGCGCTCTGGGTCTTGGGCATAGCTCGGTTTATCTCGTCAACAAGAACCACATTGCTGAAAATGGGTCCCGGTTTGAACTCAAAGTTTCCCTGATGCTGGTTGTAAACGGTTATGCCCGTTATGTCTGAAGGTAGCATATCGGAGGTGCACTGTATCCTGCTGAAGGAGAGGCTGGTTATCTTTGAAAGCCCTAAAGCCATCAGGGTCTTGCCCACACCCGGAAGGTCTTCTATCAGGAGGTGCCCCTTTGAGAAAAAGCATATGAGGGCTTCTTTCGTCGCTTTCTCCTTGCCCTGCAGAATCTTTTTCAGGGCTGTGAATATGGAGGCGGCGATGGGATGTTTTATCTCTTCCATCTGCTATTCCCTGAACTCAACGCTCTTTATTCCGGGGTATGCCAGAAAAGCCTTTGAAAGTTCGTCCGTTATCCGTTTCTGGACAATCCACGCTATAGGTGCGCAGGCAGGGCACGAAGGGGTTCTTGCCCTGAAGTCTATGTAGATTATGAGCTTTTCTTCCTCCTCCACATAATCTATGGCTTTTATCAGGTTGAGCTCGTAAACGCTCAGATTCGTTTCGGGGTCGGAAACGCTTTTCAGTATCTCAACGACCTCTTCTTTCGCCGGAATCTTTTTCATCTGTATCGCTTGAGCCTTTCTTTAATCTCGTTTCTCAGCTTCATGTATCTCGGTCCCGAGGGAAGGACATTCTTTTCAAAGTGCTCTTTTATGTTTTCAGGGGTCCACCTGTGGTTTTCGGGGTCTTCAAACTTCACACTGAGCTTGCCGTCTTCAATAATTATATGCCCCTTTATGTTGCATATGGGACACCTCACTTCAAGCTCGTCTATCTCCATCAGGTTGTTGTGGCACACGGGACATGTCCCCTCTTTCCCCCGGTATTTTACGGCACCTGCCGCTATGAGCTTCCCGGTTTTGTGGCACCTTTCAAGCACCTCTTCGTTAAAGAGTATCTCTCCGGGACCCTGACACCTTACCATAATCTGGTCAACTATTCTGTAGCCCAGAGAGAGCAGGAATATGGAGACCATTGGCATGGTGAGCCCTTCCCAGTCCTTTACCCCGTAAGGGACGATAGCCATTGCCGGCTTTCCGTAAAATGGGCGATTCTGTGCAAAGAGATAGCCCATTGACCTGTCAAGAAGCATCTTTAGATACCCTGCCGCCCCCAGAATGTAGTCGGGAACTCCTAATATCAGGGCATCCGCTTCAAGCATCTTTTCGTAAACCCGATTGCAGTCGTCTTTTATGTGGCACTTCTCTTTCTTGAAGGCGCATCTCATACATCCGATGCAGGGCTTTATCTCGTAGTCGGTTAGCCTTATGATTTCCGTCTCTGCTCCCGCCTCTTCTGCACCCATAAGGGCTTCCCTTACGGCTATTTCGGAGTTGCCGAGCCTTCTTGCGCTCACCACCATTCCTAGTATCTTCATGAAGCCACCCCTTCATCACTTTTCTTTTTGCTCTTTACTAAGGTGGGGTTATAGCATAAGTAATAACCCATGGAAAAGAGACATCTGTTTAC
The DNA here is from genome assembly GCA_013153205.1 of Deferribacteres bacterium. Classification (GTDB taxonomy): domain Bacteria; phylum Thermosulfidibacterota; class Thermosulfidibacteria; order Thermosulfidibacterales; family Thermosulfidibacteraceae; genus JAADEW01. The sequence continues at coordinate 3,723 of JAADEW010000059.1, forward strand.
CTTTTCCTTTCTCATTTTTGTGGTTGCCATTTTGTCCACGGTTATCTACATACTTTCTCCCTTTATAAAACCGATACTATGGGCGATTATATTTACCATAATTACCTATCCCCTCTTTGAGGTTGTCAACAGGAGGATAAAAAACAAGACGGTGGTTACCCTCTTTTTGATATTCCTCGTGCTTTTTGCCTTCATCTTTCCCATCACCATCATAGGTATTATCAGCTTGAAAGAGCTCGTGGAGCTTTCCCGGAGCCTTATTGCAAGCTACAGAAATCTTTCCGTGGCTCAGATAGAGGCAAAGCTTTTGAGCCTGCCCCTTGTTAAAAAGCTTTTTGTGCACCTTCCCCTTGAGGGCTTTAAGTCCAAGGAGATTGTCAACTTCGTAATCACCAATGTCAAAGCCATAGCCAACTTTTCTGCCTCCCAGCTCAAGGCGCTGATACTCACCACGAGCACCACCGTGGTGAAGCTTGTGATTTTTATCTTCACCTACTTCTTCCTTCTCAAGGACGCAAAGCTTTTCGGCGATTACCTGAAGAAGCTTCTGCCCTTTGAGGAGAAGGATAAAGAAGACATATTGAACAACATATACCTCACCACCATAAGCGTGGTTTACGGGACCTTGGGAACGGCTCTGGTTCAGGGGAGCATCGGTCTGATTCTCTACTACATCTTCGGGATACCCTATCCCTTTGTCTGGGGCTTTGCCACGGCTTACGCCTCTTTTATACCGCCCCTTGGCGCTAGTATGGTCTGGTTCCCTCTGTCCCTTTACCTGTTCTTCAAGGTGAGCGTGGTGAAGGGGATACTCCTTGCCGTGCTGTCCCTCGTTCTCATCTCCTCCATGGACAACATCGTCAAGCCCCTCATTATGAAAAACAGGGTCAATACCCCTTACATCGTTCTCTTTTTTGCCATATTCGGGGGCCTCATTAAGTTTGGCTTTATAGGAATGTTTCTCGGACCCATTCTTTTCAACCTTCTCTTTGCCCTGTTCAAAATTTATGAAGAAAAATTCCTTGAGGACGCTTGACTTAGTATAAAAAATCCTTAAAGCTTTGAGGCGAAAATTTAAACAGAAAGGAGGGGATGGCTGTAAGTGGGTAGAGTGGTTAACGCGGCAGTTGTGGTGGATGGCGATATTGATGCGGCTTTGAAAAAGCTGAGGAAGAAGATTGAAAAGGAAGGGCTCGTCAAGGAGATTAAGCGGGCTATGTATTACGAAAAGCCCACCCAGAGAAGGAGAAAGAAGCTCCTGAAGGCGAGGAAGAAGCTGAGAAAACTTCAGGAAAAGATGAGAAGAATGGACATGTATTGATGTCTGCTATGTGGGGCGGTCTCTGCCGCCCCATTTCTTTAAGGTATTATCATGTGGTATCCCTTTTCTTTCGGACAGAAGAGCACCATGTAGCCTAAAGGTGAGTCTATCTCCTTGTATTTGTACATGGCATACCAGTTGCCGTCCTCGTCAATCATGTAGCATCCCAGCAAATATCCGGGCGGGCAGGGGGCGTATTGCCCGGTCGTCACTATGTCGTCTCCCGTAAGCATCACCGGTGGTGCGCTGGCGGCAACGGATATGAATTGGGGGGAGCCTTCAAACTCGTAGCACAGCTTGAGCTCACCCTTTTCAAGCAGTTTGTATGAATAGACATTGGGGTAGAAGTTTGCGTTCAGGTCCGAATTGCTCACTGAGGGAATGCACACGGGTTGAGGGGCATCCGGCACTGGCAGAACATTCACCACGTCAAAGTAAAGGTTGAGGTTGAACCACCTGGGTTTGAGCACCACTTTGTAGGTCTTTCCCAGATAGACCAGAGCAGGTATCACCACCGTTCCGTTGTCCGCGTCGTAATAAGGCAGAAGGCTTTTGTCGGAAAACTGCTCCGGAGATATGTCCGTTGCGTTTAGTGATATCAGCACCAGCCCAACCCTGTCGTTTTCCTCAAGCTCCAACCCCAAATAGGCGAAATAACACGCATCCGGGCTTACATATACGCACGGTAGCTTGAGGATGTTTAACATTGGGAAAAAGCTGGCGGGGTAAAAGCACTGCTGCTGCGCCTTCAATGAGCTTGCTGAAAAAATGCAGAAGCCAAGAGACAGTGCAAGCGCTAAAACCTTCCTCATAACTTCCCCTCCCTCTAAAATATAATGTGGTTTCACTATATACCATCAGCTTTCAAAGGTCAAATGTTTCGAGTGTTGAAAATATTTTCATAACAGGGTTTTCAAAGCCTCCCACACCATTTCCGTGGTTATCTCCCATATACAGGGGGGCTTGCCGTTTATGGGGGTGCACTCTTTGAAGAACCTTTCCCTGCACGGGGAGCAATCCATACGCAGACTCACCCCTTTGAAGACGCCGCCTTCTCCCATGACGGGTCCCGTCTTCTCTGGAAGGCTCGGTCCGTATATCCCCACCACCTTTAGGCCGCAGGCTCCCGCTATGTGGATGGGTCCGCTGTCGTTTCCAACGAATATGTGGGCTTTTTCAATGAAGGCGGAAAGCTTTCCCAGCGGCACACTCTCTTTTGCGAGGTTGTAAAAGCTTTCGGAGGACAGGCTCTTTGCAACTTTTTCCCCAAGCTCTGCCTCTTTTCCTGAGCCCACCACGGCCACTTTGTAGTTCAGCTCCTCAAGTCTCCGGGCTATTTCGCCGAATCTCTCTGCGGGCCAGCATCTTTCGGGCTTTGATGCTCCGGGATGTATGACGGCAATCCTTTTGTCCTCCCAGCCAAGCTCTCTGAGCCTTTCTTCAGCCCAGCTGCGGTCGTTCCGGGAAAGGTATATTCTCCCCGTGAGCCCGCCTTCAAAGCTCAGTCCGGCTTCCTCAAGTATTCTGCGGTAAATTTCTGCCTGATGCAGGCTTTCGTCAACTTTCACCTTTCGGGTTAGGAGAAAAAACCTTCCGTCTTTCGGGATGCCCACCACTTTGGACATACCTGATAAAGTGGCAATTAGAGCCGATGAGAAGGAGTTGGGAAGAAGAACGGCGGTGGTGGCGGGGCTTTTCATAAGCCTTCTGACGGTTCTTAATGCGCCTGCAAGCCCTTTCTCTTTCTCAATCCAGATTTCTTCTTTGTATTTGCCCCTTATCAGCTCATAAAAGCCTTTTTTCCCGCAGAGAAGAAGGCTTTCCTTCTCCATTACGGGGTCAAGGCTTGCAAATGCCATTAAAAAGTCCCCCACCCAGTTGGGAAGTATCACCACTTTTTTGCCCATAAAGCTCTCCGAATATTGCCTAATTCTGAGAAAAGTTATACTTAACCCTAACATTAACAAGGCTGACTGGGGAGGTAAAGGTGGAGCCCGAAACCAAGATAATGAAGGATTTGAGGGAAAAGCTTGAGAAATTCAGGGAGATGGGAATCAATCCCTATCCCAACAGATACAGAATAACCCACAGAATAAAGGATGTGGTGGACGCTCTGAAAGACGAGCACGACCCGGAGAAGCTTTCCGCCTTCGGTGAGGTCTCTTTAGCCGGGCGCATGATGTCTTTAAGGGTTCACGGAAAGATATCCTTTGCCCACATAAAAGACCAGACGGGGAAGATACAGATATATGTGGCAAGGGACGAGGTGGGAGCTGACTTTTACAGGAATGTCTTCAAAAAGCTTGATGTGGGAGACATAATAGGTGTTAGAGGCGTTCCCTTCAGGACGAGGACCGGGGAGCTTACCATCCACTGCAAAGAGGTGACGCTTCTTTCCAAGGTCCTGCGCCCTCTTCCGGAGAAGTGGCACGGTTTGAAGGATGTGGAGACCAGATACAGGCAGAGGTATCTGGACCTCATCATGAACGAGGAGTCCAGAAAGCGGTTTGAGATAAGAAGCAGGGTGATTCGCATGATAAGGGACTACCTCACAAATCTCGGCTTTTTGGAGGTTGAAACCCCTATGATGCAACCCATTCCCGGTGGAGCGGCGGCAAGGCCCTTTGTCACCTATCACAACGCCCTTGATATGGAGCTCTATTTGAGGATTGCTCCGGAGCTTTATCTCAAGAGGCTTGTGGTGGGCGGTTTTGACAGGGTTTTTGAGCTGGGCAAGTGTTTCAGAAACGAGGGGATATCCTCCCAGCACAACCCGGAGTTTACCATGGTGGAGTTTTACATGGCTTATGCAGACTATCAGGACCTCATGAAGCTCACGGAAGACATGATTTCAAAGATTGTAAAGGAGATTCACGGCACCACCAAAATAGTCTATCAGGGGCATGAGCTTGATTTTACCCCTCCCTGGAAGAAGATAAAGTTTCACGATGCCCTCGTTGAGATAGGCAACATACCGAAAGAGGCTCTGGAGAACGAGGAGCTTGCAAGGAATATCGCTAAGGAGCTTGAGATAGATGTGGACAACATAAAGACCCACGGCAAGGTTCTGGGCGAGCTTTTTGAGAAAACCGTGGAGGAAAAGCTTATTCAGCCCACCTTCGTGTATGATTATCCCCGTGATATCTCGCCCCTTGCAAAGAGCAGGGAGGACAACCCTGACATAGTTGAGCGCTTTGAGCTTATGATTGCCGGAAGGGAGGTGGCTAACGCCTACACGGAGCTTAACGACCCCATTGACCAGAAGGAGCGCTTCTTACAACAGCTTAGAGAGCGGCAGATGGGAGACGACGAGGCTCACAGGATGGACGAGGACTACATAGTGGCTCTTGAATACGGGCTACCACCGACGGCGGGTGAGGGAATAGGAATAGACAGGCTCGTGATGCTTCTGACCGACGCCCCTTCAATAAGGGATGTGATACTCTTTCCCACGCTAAGACCTGAAAAATGAGCGTCCCTTTAGAGCTGAAGATAGCTTTAAGGTATTTAAAGCCCAAAAGGAAGAAGGGGCTTATCTCCTTTGTGGG
>JAADEW010000057.1 GCA_013153205.1 Deferribacteres bacterium
CCGGAAGACCGTTTTATTTTTTCCGGGGGTGATGCGTGGATAAAGTAACCATTGTAACCCTTTCCGAAAAGAAGCAAAAAAGAGAGCCCATCGTCATGATAACTGCCTACGACTATCCTTCAGCCCAGATGGTTGACGAAGCGGGAGTTGACATAATACTGGTGGGAGACTCTCTTGGCATGGTGGTTCTGGGATACGAAAATACCCTGCCCGTAACCATGGAAGACATGCTGAGGCACACGGCGGCGGTGGCAAGAGGCGCCAAAAGAGCCATGGTGGTGGGAGACATGCCCTTCATGAGCTACCAGCTCTCCCCTGAACAGGCTCTGGAGAACGCCGGCAGGTTCATCAAAGAGGCAAACGCCCACGCAGTCAAGCTTGAAGGGGGAGAGGAGGTCCTTGACGCCATAAAAAAGATTACATCAGCAGGAATACCCGTTATGGGCCACATAGGGCTGACTCCCCAGTCCATACACAGAATAGGCGGATACAGGGTTCAGGGCAGAGACGCAGAGCAGGCGGAGAAGCTCAAAAAAGACGCAAAGCTTCTTGAAGAGGCGGGGTGCTTCTCCATAGTCCTTGAAGCGGTGCCCGCCGAGCTTGCCGCAGAAATTACCGGCTCTTTAAGCATACCCACCATAGGTATAGGAGCGGGACCCCACTGCGACGGACAGGTTCTCGTGTATCACGATGTGCTCGGAATCTTTCAGGAGTTCAAGCCAAAATTCGTAAAGCGCTACGCCAATTTAAGAAAAGAGATTGTGGATGCGGTATCCCGATACGCCGATGAGGTGAGAAAAGGCGACTTTCCTGATGAAGCCCACTCCTACAGATAGGGGGAAAAGATGGTTCTCGTGGAAAAAATTGACGAGATGAAAAGGCTTTCGGAAAAGTGGAGAGAAGAAGGAAAGAGCATCGGATTTGTGCCCACCATGGGGTATCTGCACGAAGGGCACCTCTCTCTGGTGAGAAAGGCGAGGGAAGACAACGATGTGGTGGTGGTGAGCATTTTCGTTAATCCCACCCAGTTCGGTCCGGGAGAGGACTTTGAGAGGTATCCCAGAGACCTTGAAAGGGACCTTGAGCTCCTCAGGTCCATAGGAGTTGACGCCGTCTTCTACCCGTCAGCTTCGGAGATGTATCCTGAAGGATATAAGACTTTCGTTGAGGTTACGGACATAACCGAAAGGCTGTGCGGTGCCTCGCGTCCCGGACACTTCAGAGGGGTGACAACCGTATGCTGTAAGCTCTTTAACATCGTAAAGCCCCACAGGGCATACTTCGGCAAAAAGGACTTTCAGCAGTTCGTGGTGATAAAGACCATGGTGAAGGACCTCAATATGGACCTTGAAATTGTGCCCATGCCCATTGTGAGGGAGAAAGACGGGCTGGCCATGAGCTCAAGGAACACATATCTTTCTCCTCAGGAAAGAGAAGCGGCTTTATGCCTTTACCGGGCTTTAAAAAAGGCACAGGAGCTTTTCAACAGCGGTGAGAGAAATGCAGAGGTCATAAGAGAAGAGGTGGAAAGGGTAATAAAATCAGAGCCCCTTGCAGAGATTGACTATGTTGCGGTAGTTGACCCGGAAAGCTTTCTGCCTGTTGACGAGGTGAAGGAAGGGACCCTCGTTGCCCTTGCGGTGAAGGTTGGTCCCGCAAGGCTTATTGACAATCTGCAGCTTGGTATAGACAAACTTCCTTAGGGAGGAAAAGCAACATGAGAAGAAGAATGCTTCTTTCAAAGATTCACGGCGCCATCGTTACTCAGGCAAACCTCAACTATGTGGGAAGCATCACCATAGACAGAGAGCTTATGGATGCGGCAGGACTTCTGCCCTACGAGGTGGTGGAGATATGGAACATAACAAACGGGGAAAGGTTCAACACCTATGTGATAGAGGGAGAGCCGGGTTCAGGCGTTATATGCTTGAACGGTGCCGCCGCAAGGAAAGTGGCAGTGGGAGACAAAGTCATTATAGCCTGCTATGTGGATGTGGAACACAAGGAGGCTATTAACTGGAATCCGAGGCTCGTGTTCGTGGATGAAAACAACAGGATAGTTGAAGTGAAGGGTGCCGAACAGCCTTTTGAAGTGTATAAAGCATGACGCAGGACGAAAAATACATGTCCCGCGCCATAAGACTTGCCCGAAAAGGCGCGGGATGGGTAAGCCCCAATCCCATGGTGGGGGCTGTGATAGTTGACGAAAACGGCAGGATAGTTTCTGAAGGCTTCCACGAAAGGTTCGGCGGACCCCACGCAGAAAGGGTGGCGCTGGAAAAGCTCAACTTCAACGCCAAAGGATGCACCCTCTACGTCAACCTTGAACCCTGCTGTCACTACGGGAAGACCCCTCCGTGCACTCAGGCAATCATAAAATCCGGAATAAAACGGGTGGTGGTGGGAATGGCTGACCCCAATCCCCTCGTCAGCGGCAGAGGAATAGAAATCCTGAGGAACCACGGAATTGAGGTGGTAGTGGGGGTTCTGGAAGAAAGATGCAGGGAGCTGAACAGAGCCTTTATCAAGTGGATAACCAGAAAAATACCCTACGTCACCCTCAAGTGGGCGCAGAGCCTTGACGGGAAAATCGCCACGAAAACCGGAGACTCCAGATGGATTAGCTCGGAAAAAGCCCTGAAGTTTGCCCACAGACTGAGAGCCCTGCACGATGCTGTTCTGGTGGGAAAAAGAACCGTGGAGAAGGACGACCCCATGCTCAATGTGCGTCTCGTCAGGGGAAGAGACCCGCTCAGGGTGGTGCTTGATGCGGACCTGTCCCTGCCGCCTGACAGGAAGGTCTTCTCCGTTCCACCTGAAACCGTGGTGTTTACCGCATCAGGCTCAAAAGAAAAAGAAGAAAGGCTTAAAGAAAAAGGGGTTGAAGTAATCCGCATCCCCGAATCTGAAGGGAAGCTCTCCATAAAAGAGGTGCTCAAAACCCTTGGAGAGCGGGGAATAACATCGCTTCTCGTGGAAGGAGGCTCGCAAACCCACGCCTCTTTCATCAAAGAGGGGCTTTACGATGAGATACAGGCAGTGGTTGCTCCCAAAATAATAGGAAGCGGTATAGAAGCCGCGGGTATTGAAGGCATAAACAGGGTTGAAGACGCCGTTAAACTGCGCCTTCTCTCCGCAAGGAGATTAGGAGAGGATGTGGTAATTGTTCTGCGACCTCTGGAGTCTTGAAGACAGCACCCTTTTTGTCTGCGGAAGATGGACCCTTGAAAGTTTAGAGGGCCGATTTTCCCGGATAGCAAGCCTTTCCGGTTTCAGGAGAATAGACGCTTCAAAGCTTGAAGAGCTGGACACCTACGGCGCCCTGCTCATAGTAAAGCTCCTTGAAAAGGAGAACCTAACCCCGGATGCGGTGGTATCCCCTAAAAAGGAGCACATCAGGCTAATTCTTCTCGTATGGAACAAAAAAAGCAGTTGTCCTAAAGGTGTGAAGCCATCCATAGTGGAGGACTTCGCAGACTGGCTCTGGGAGAGGCTCTTTTCCGCTGTGTCCTTTCTGGACTTTATGGGAAGGCTCTTTTTAGAGACGGCAAGGGGATACAAGGACTTTGAGATTCGCTCCCTCTTTCGGGACATTCAGGAGATGGGAGCAAGGGCAACCCTTATCATAGGAGTGCTGAGCTTTCTCATAGGGGTGGTGATTGCCTATCAGAGCGCCGCCCAGCTTGCCAGATTCGGAGCCAACATCTTCATAGTTGACCTCGTGGTCCTATCGGTGGTAAGAGAGCTTTCTCCCCTCATCGTTGCGGTTCTCATGTCGGGAAGAAGCGCAAGCAGTTACACCGCCACCATAGGAACCATGAGGGTAAACGAGGAGATAGAGGCTTTAGAGGTCATAGGCGTATCCCCTTTCGTCACCGTGGTTCTTCCACGGGTGCTCTCCCTCGTTATCGTCACGCCGCTTCTCGTGGTCTTTGCAGACTTTGTGGGTATATTCGGTGGGATGCTGGTATCAAAAGCGGTTTTAGGAGTGGAGTTTGCCCAGTTCGTCAAAAGAATGGAGATGGTTCTTTCACCCCATCACTTCTGGGCAGGAGTCATCAAGGCACCTGTTTTTGGTCTGTTCGTCGCGCTCATCGGCACATGGAAGGGCCTAACCGTTGAGAAAAGGGCGGAAAGTGTGGGCAAAAGGGTCATAGAAAGCGTGGTGGTGAGCATCTTCGGCGTTCTGGTTATAGACGCCGCCTTCTCCGTGATTTTCAGAATACTGGGAATCTGAAAGATGGAAGAGATAATCAGGATAGAAAACCTGACAACCGCCTACGGAAACAGAATTATACACAGAGGGCTCAACCTTACGGTCAAAAAGGGGGAAATCCTCTCAATTCTCGGCGGAAGTGGCGCCGGAAAAAGCACCCTGCTCAAGGTGATGCTACTTTTAAAAAAGCCCCTTGAAGGCAGGGTTTACATCTACGGAGTTGATGCCTTTGCCATGACGGAAGCAGAAAGAGACGCTTTGAGAAGGCGTATGGGCGTTTTATTCCAGGCGGGTGCCCTCTTTTCATCAATAACCGTGGGGGAAAACATCACCTACGTCATAAGAAAAAGGCACAAAATTCCGCAAGATGCGGCGTGTGAAATGGCGATTTTCAAGCTCAGACTTGCCAATCTGTCCGATGAGGTCTTCAACATGTATCCCGACCAGCTCTCAGGAGGAATGAAGAAAAAAGCGGCACTTGCAAGAGCCCTCGCCCTTGACCCGGACGTCCTCTTTCTGGACGAGCCCACAAGCGGACTTGACCCCATAAGCGCAGACGACTTTGACAGAACCATATCGGAAATAAACAGGCTCCTGGGCACCACCGTGGTGATGATAACCCACGACCTCGCAAGTCTCAGAATATCCCACAGGGTAGCTGTTCTTTCCGCAGGGAGGGTGATATACTCAGGACCTGTGAAAGGGCTTTTTGAGGTTGACGACCCCTGGGTCAGAGAGCTCGTAAACGGTGAGCGGGGAAGGAGGTTGCTCGGTGGAACCTAAACCCAAATACATAGTGGTGGGGCTGTTTCTCGTGGCATTGAGCGCCGCCTCCGTAGGTTTCGTTCTGTGGATGTATGGCTATCGGGGAAAAGAGGAATACAAGACCTATGTTATACTCACGGAAGAGTCCATCTCAGGAATAGATGTGGGTTCTCCCGTGCGCTATAAAGGTGTAAATGTGGGAAAGGTCACGGGAATTGAGATACACCCGAAGGACCCGAACGTAGTGGTGATATTCATGAAGATAAAAAAGGGAGTTCCCATCGGAAAGGACACCGTTGCCCGCATCAAACCCATAGGAATAACAGGCCTTTCTTACATAAGTTTGAGCGGCGGAAAGGACAGGGAGCCTTACATGGTGATGATAAACGGAAAGAGCTATCCCATGATAAGGCTTGAGCTGTCCGAGATTCAAAGGGTATCCCGCTCCCTGCCGGAGCTTCTGGCAAACGCAAACCGACTGCTCATCCGCATAAACAGAATGTTCAGCGACAAAAACATAGAAAACTTTTCCCGCATCTCGGAAAATCTCAAAAGAGCAACGGCAAAGCTTGAAGAGCTGGAAGATAAGCTGAAAGAGCTTGCGGAAGAATACTACACCGTTGGAAAAAAGGCAGAGCCCTTAATGGAAAGGCTAAACTCCCTCATAACCACCCTAAACGGCACCACCACAACCTTTAAAGAGGACACCCTGAAAGAGCTTAAAAAGGCAATCCGCGACTCAAGAAGGCTGATTCACCAAATGGAATCGCTGACGAGAAAGCTCAAAAACGACCCATCCATCTTTATCCACGGTATAAAAGGCAAAAAGGGACCGGGAGAGGGAGAATGAAGAGGCTTTTTGCAGGAATAGCGGTCTTAATCCTTTCGGGATGCCTTCCCATAAACACCAAACCGGTTGAGATATACAAACCGCCGCTCAAACCAGCATCCTGCAACAGCAAAATTCCCGTATCAATAGAAGTCTCTGCCCCCAACGCCCTTGATACAACCCGCATCCTATACGAAAAGGACGGAAAATACCTATACTACGAGTTTTCCGAATGGTTCTGCGAGCCGGCGTGTCTCGTGGAAGAAGCGCTGAAAAGCGCCATTGCCGCTGACGGAGCCGCCCCCTGCACCCTTGAGGTGGAGGTTCTGGACTTCGGTCCGTGGGAAGGCAAGAGAAGTTTCGGGGTGATGCTTAGGGCATTTGAGACCTTAAAGTGTAACGGAAAAAACAGAAAAAAGCTTTTTTACTACAGACGGCAAATCAAAAAAACAAGCCTAAAGGAAGCTTCATCGGTAATGGGTCAGCTTCTTTCAAGGCTTGCCGAAGACACCTGCAAATGGATAGGCGAATTCACCCATCAGATTGGCGGTGCACCTGAATCCGAGTAAGAGAGCCGGCGGGCGGACTTGAACCGCCGACCTGGGCATTACGAGTGCCCTGCTCTACCAGCTGAGCTACGCCGGCACATTTCAGACAGTAAAGATATCAAAAACCCATTATTTCGGCAAGCTTTTCCTTTCCTATAGCCACATTCATAAGAAAGCCTTCAAACCGGTTCTTCGCATCCCGCGCCGCCTTTTCAGAAATGGCGTATAGCTCGTCAAATCTTTCTTCCACAACGTCATACACCTTTCTGCACAGCCTTCCGCCCTCAACCTCAGCCTTTATGGTGGAGAGAACCACCCCCTTATCCCACCTGTCCTTGTAGGGCCTCTTTTCACACAAGGCGGCGAAAACATCCGCAACCTGCATTATTCTCGCACCTATATACATGCAGTCTCCGGTAATTCCAAAGGGATAACCGGAGCCGTCAAGACGCTCATGGTGAAAGGAAGCCGCTTCAACGAGCTCCGCCGGCATTCCTATCTGCCTCAAAAATCTGTAAGAAAAGTATATGTGGGTCTGAACTATGGCATACTCAACAGGGGAGAGCCTTGCCGGTTTCTCCAGAATGTCTATGGGCACAACCAGCTTGCCTATGTCGTGAAGCAGTCCCGCAATCTTCAGCAGAAATCTCTTTCTTGCGGGAAGCTCCATCATCTCTCCGATAGCCTCCGCCAGAGAAGAGACCCGAGCCGAATGGGTAGAGGTCACCGGAGACCTGAAGTCAACGAGAGTGGCAATGGTCTTTGAAATCTTCAGAAAGTTGGATGCGTTAAACTTCAAAGGAATATCCCCCAAAAGGGCTTCCAGATACTCCCTCTTTGCCCTTCTTGAAAGAAAGAGGTTATACCAGAAAACCAAAGGGGCATCTTTAATCAGCTTACAGATAGCCTCCCTCACAGGAGCGTAAAGCTTGGATTCAGAGAAAGCCTCCATTATCTCTTTCTTATACATCCATGGCTGCTTGTATTTTCTCGCTATCACCTCAAGTTTATCGGCACCTACGAGCACCAGAGATTCAACCGGAATGCGGTTCTCAAGCCCCGGGCTGTAGTCAACATGGTGAAAGCGTATTATCTCGGCAATCCTTTCGTGCCCCTCAAGGAAAGACATCTCCTTGACCACCCACCTGCCGAGCTCCCCGTGGTCTATAAGGGCACTTCTGTCAAGCTTGTCCAGCTCTTCAACAAAGCCCAGCTTTATCACGAAAAGAAGCCCTATGTCGTGCAGCATGGAAGAGATTATTAGAAACTTCACCTCGTTTTCGGAAAGCCCTAAAGTTTCAGCGAGATGGGCAGAGATATAAGTGGTTCTCTGAAGATGCCCGTCCATTACCTTGGCGGTGTTTTCAACAATCTCCGAAAAGAGCAGAAGAAACTTGGAAAAGCTTATGCTATCAAACTCAAAGGTTGGAGCATATCCGCAAATGTTATTCTCCATATCCTCTATCCACATGTTCTACCCCAGCAATAATATAATACAAGACAACCACATTTGGAAAGGCAACATCCCAAACAGGCAAAGAATCAATTTAAAACCAAATGCCTCTTAAGAGTTGATTTCAACACCTTTATCACCTCAGAAACCGTAAGCATTTATTAATCCACCACTTCATAAAGGCTTCGCATTATAAATATGGCCCTGCAACTACCATTAGATTCTCCACTCCGCCTTTAACCCAACCAGCCTTTACACCACACCTTCCCTCTTTAACCTGTTGAGATACTCCTGGTCATAACCTAAAAGTTCCTTGTAAATCAAAACATTATCTGCTCCCACGGGCCTGCACAGCCACTTCAGCCTCGGAGGCGTTTCACTCATTTTGGCGCAAAGCCCCTGAACCAGAAACTCACCGTAATCCT
>JAADEW010000058.1 GCA_013153205.1 Deferribacteres bacterium
GTTGCGGTTTTGAAGCCTTAATAAGGTATTGCAACAAAGGCAGGCTTATGGGACCGGTCTTTCTTGACATTATTGAAAGGGCAGGGCTTGCGCCGGTTATAGATATATGGGTGTGCAAAAGGGTTAAAGAACACATAGAAATTTGGAAAACGGAGGGCTTCAGCACTCTGGTAAGCATTAACCTTCATCCGGATACACTTGCTGATAGCGGTGCTATAAAGCAGATTATAAATATCTTAAAGTTTGAAAGTATTATGTTTGAAATACTTGAGAAGAGCTTTATCCGAAAGAGTGCTGTTTTCAATCTGATGAAGTTGCAGGATAGCGGTTTCAAAATTTCAATAGATGACTACGGAACGGGGTATTCCAACATTGAGAGCATTATAAACCTTAACATAGATGAGCTTAAAATAGACAAAAGCGTAATCAGCAGGGTAGAGACACACAAGGGCTTTGTGGTCTGCAAGCATGTGACCAATCTGTGTCACGATTTGGGAATTGAGGTTGTGGCTGAAGGGGTGGAGACGGAAAGGCAGCTTGAAATTGTGAGAAGACTTGATATTGACGTGGTTCAGGGCTTCTACTACTCCCCTGCGATACCGAAAGAGAAGGTGAAAAAGTTTGTGGAGGATTTTAATAGGAGATTATAGGTTTTTTATGAAAGCTTGAGCCTTTTTCTGTGCTTCTTTATGAATATTTATCACATCTTCCATGGACTTGATTTCGGCGAAGCTGGTTTTTTCCATGACTGCTGCCACAATTTTGGGTATTTCTGTAAACTTGATTTTTCCCTCTAAAAAAGCTTCAACGGCTGTTTCATTGGCTGCATTTAAAACTGCGGGGGCGCTCTTTCCCGTTTTCAGCGCTGTGTAGGCGAGCTTGAGCAGGGGAAACCTCTCAAAATCCGGCTTTTCAAAGCTGAGCGTTCCCACGGATGTAAGGTCCAGATAACCGGCGCCGCTTCTTACCCTTTCGGGAAAGCCCAGCGCAAAAGATATGGGTATTCTCATATCGGCCGGTCCAAGCTGGGCTATTGAGGAGCCGTCTGTAAACTCAACCATAGAGTGAATTATCCCTTCAGGATGTATAACCACATCTATCGCATCAGCCGGCACCCCGAAAAGAACCGACGCCTCTATCACTTCAAGCCCTTTGTTCATCAGGGTGGCGGAATCCACAGAAATCTTGGCTCCCATATTCCATACGGGGTGGGATAAGGCTTCCTCGGGGGTAACCCTTTCCATCTCTTCTACTGAGTGGTTGCGGAAAGGACCGCCTGATGCGGTTAAGATAAGCCTTTTAAGGGCTTTCCTGTCCTGTCCAAGAAGACACTGAAATACGGCGGAATGCTCGCTGTCTATGGGGATGATTTCCGTGCCCGTTTTCTTTGCCCGCTCCATGATGATTTCGCCTGCTGAAACTACGCTCTCTTTGTTTGACAGAGCCACTCTCTTTCCGCTTGATGCGGCGTAATAGGTGGGTAAAACCCCTGAAAGCCCTGATAAAGCTATCACAAAGATGTCCACATCTTCAAGCTGTGAGATGGTGATGGCGCTGTCTTTTCCTTTTAAGTGTTTCACTTCGGGAGGAAGCTCAAGCTCAACATTCAGGGTTGTGGCAAGGTAGGCGGGCTTGAACTCTTGTGCCTGCCTTTCAAGGAGCCTCCTGTTTTTCCCCGTGGCACAGAGAGCCCACACCCTGAACCTGTCCGGATTCTTCCTTATGACGTCAAGGGTCTGAACGCCGATTGAGCCCGTTGAACCTAATACAGCCACCTTCTTCATGAGGTGAAAAGCCCCGAAACGAATAGTGCGAAGATGAGGCTGTCAACCCGGTCAAGGGCTCCTCCATGACCGGGGAATATGGTGCCTGAGTCCTTAACCCCGGCACGCCTTTTCAGGTAGGATTCAAAAAGGTCTCCTATCTGCCCCGCTGTGTTAAATAAAGCACCTGCTGTAAAGGCTTTTAGCGGATGCCATCCGGAGACTGCCAGAAACAGGGCGGAAGAAAGGCTTCCCACGAGAAAGCCTCCTAAAGCTCCTTCCACCGTCTTTTTGGGGCTTATGGGATGAAGCTTTTTCCTGCCGAAGGCTCTTCCGATAAAATAGGCGCCTGCATCCCCTGCCCATACGGCTATGGCTATGGCGATTAAGACTGTGATTTCTCCCTTCAGTTTGAGATAGGCTCCCCACGAAAAGGGCAGAGCCGCATAGTAGAAGGGGAATATGCCGGTTAGTTTTGCCTCTGATGTGAGGAAAACGTCCAGACCTGCAAAGAGAAGGGGAATGGAGGCTGAAAAAAGGGCAAGTGGGAGTTTCTGGCTGTAAACTGAGGCCATGAAAAGCGTTGATGAAACCATGTTCACCACAAGATATCTCTTTTCAAGCTCAATAAGCCTACAGCATTCCCACACGGATACGAGAACCAGAGCCCAGACGAGAACAAAGAAAAATACGGCATTCGGCGAAAAGAGACATACGCATACCACAAAAATGCCCACTAAAGCCGTGAGCCAGCGTTTTTTCAGCTCCTCGCTCATATCCTTTCTGCTATCCTGTCTCCCATTTCGGATGTGCCTACCAGAATCTCTCCTTCTTTTCCGGTGTAAAGGTCTTTCGTGCGAAAGCCCTCGTTAAGCACGCTCTCAACGGCTTTTTCCACCGCTTTTGCCGCATCTTCAAGGTCAAAGGAATATCTCAGCATCATGGCGGCGGAAAGTATCATGGCACAGGGATTTGCCGCATTCTGTCCTGCTATATCAGGAGCTGAGCCGTGGACTGGTTCGTAAAGCCCTTTCTTGCTTTCGTTTACGCTCGCTGACGGGAGCATGCCGATGGAGCCTGTGAGCATAGCCGCTTCATCGGAAAGAATGTCGCCGAACATGTTGCCTGCCAGAATAACATCAAACTGATGAGGGTTTCTTATGAGCTGCATGGCGGCGTTGTCAACGAGGTAGTGGGAAAGCTCAATGTCAGGATAGCCTTTTGCCACTTCGTTTACCACATCGCGCCACAGCACCATGGCATTCAGCACATTTGCTTTGTCTATTGAAGCCACCTTTTTTCTTCTTTTTCCGGCGGCTTCAAAGGCAACCCTTGCAATTCTCTCTATCTCCCAGTCGTAGTAGATGAGGGTATCTATCCCTTTTCTCTTTCCGTCTTCTTCAAATATCCCTTTGGGCGTGCCGAAGTAGATGCCTCCCGTAAGCTCCCTCACCACCAGTATGTCAAATCCCTTATCTCCAAGTATCTCTTTTTTAAGCGGTGAAGCCTCTATAAGTGCGGGAAAGACTATAGCCGGTCTCAGATTTGCAAACAGCCCGTATCTCTTTCTTATGGGCAGAAGAGCCGCCCTTTCCGGCTGTTTTTCGGGGGGGAGGTTCTCCCACTTGGGTCCTCCAACTGCACCGAATAAGATGGCGTCTGCCCAGTCGCAGACCTCTTTCGTTTCGTCTGGGAAAGCGTCCTGTTTGGCGTCTATAGCCGCTCCGCCTATTAAGGCTTCTTTGAATTCAAACTCAACGCCAAACTTTGAAGCAACTCTGTCAAGAACTTTGAGGGCTTCTCGCATAACCTCAACGCCAATTCCATCTCCCGGAAGCACTGCTATCTTGTAAGCCATGGAATCCTCCTTAAACTTTGCTCTTAATGTATGGAATGAGTCCCCCTGCTTTAAGGAGCTCCATCATAAAGTCCGGTATGGGTTCAATCTCAAATTCAAGCCCTTTCGTAAGGTTTACAATCTTTCCGGCTTCAAGGTCAACGAGGAGCTCGTCGCCCTCGTCGGTTTTCTCCACGGCTTCGGGGCATTCAACTATGGGAAGCCCCGTGTTGAAGGCGTTTCTGAAAAAGATTCTGGCAAAGCTTTTCGCCACCACACAGGATATCCCCGCGTATTTTATGGCTATGGGAGCATGCTCCCTTGAGCTTCCGCATCCAAAATTCTCCCCTGCAACGATAATGTCCCCTTCCTTCACCTTTGAGGCGAACTCGGGGTCTGCATCTTCCATGCAGTGCTTGGCAAGCTCGTATGGGTCTGATGTGTTGAGGTATCTTGCAGGGATAATCACATCAGTATCTATGTGGTCGCCAAATTTCCAAACCCTTCCTTTAATCTTCATTACGCAACCTCCTAAAGGACCTCTTCGGGATGAACGATTTCTCCTGCTACGGCAGAAGCGGCGGCAACATACGGGTTGGACAGAAAGACCTCGCTCCTGGGATGTCCCATTCTGCCCACAAAGTTTCTGTTGGTGGTGGCAACGGCTCTTTCCCCTTCTGCGAGAACGCCCATGTGTCCTCCGAGACAGGGACCGCAGGTGGGGGTTGAGATGGCGGCTCCCGCTTCAAGGAATATTTCGAACAGCCCCTCTTCCATAGCCTGACGGTATATCTGCTGGGTTGCGGGTATTATGATGAGCCTCACATCCGGGTGGACCTTCCTGCCTTTCAGCACTTCTGCCGCCTGCCTTAAGTCCGTTATCCTCCCGTTGGTGCAGGAGCCTATGAATGCCTGGTCAATCTTTACGCCCTTCACTTCCCTTACCGGCTTCACGTTTTCAGGAAGGTGGGGCAGTGCCACCACAGGCTCAAGTTCCGAAACATTTATCTCGTATGTGTCTTCATAGCTTGCGTCTTCGTCTGAGTAGAAGTAGGCGGGCTCTCTTTTTGCCCTTCCCTCAACGTATGCCTTTGTGATGTCATCTGCGGGTATTATGCCCGCTTTTCCACCTGCTTCTATAGCCATGTTGCAGATGGTGAACCTCTCGTCCATGCAGAGCTCTTTAAGGGTCTCTCCGGCAAACTCCATGGCTTTGTATCTTGCGCCGTCAACACCTATCATGCCGATTATGTGGAGTATTATGTCCTTTCCCGTTACGAACCTGCCTTTTTTCCCTTTTAAAACGAACTTTATGGAGGACGGCACCTTAAGCCATATTTGGCCCGTTGCCATTACGGCTCCCAAATCCGTGGAGCCCACACCTGTGGCAAAGGCTCCCAGAGCACCGTAAGTGCACGTGTGGGAGTCGGCTCCTATCACAAGGTCTCCGGGAACCACAATGCCCTGCTCCGGCAAGAGGGCATGTTCCACCCCCATTTTGCCTATCTCAAAGTAGTGCACTATTCCGTGTTTTTTTGCGAACTCCCTCATGATTTTGCACTGCTGTGCCGCTTTTATGTCTTTGTTGGGAGTGAAGTGGTCCGGCACGAGAGCTATGCGCTCTCTGTCAAAGACGCTTTCCTTGCCTATCTCTTCAAAGGCTTTGATGGCAAGGGGCGCCGTTACATCGTTGGCAAGGGCTATGTCCACCTTTGCCATTATTATTTCGCCGGGCCTTACAGAGTCTTTGCCGCACTTTGCGGCAAGTATCTTTTCAGCTATGGTCATACCCATGTATTTTCCTCCACTAAAGGGCTTTGTTTACTGCATTGAGGTAAGCTTCAATGCTTGCCTGAAGTATGTCGGTTGCTATAGCTCTTCCCGTGTATTCCTTGCCTTTGAACTTCACCTTTAGGAAGACCTCTCCCAGCGCATCCTTCCCGGAAGTTACGGATGTGATTCTGTAGTCAAGAAGCCTTCCGCTCATACCGATAGCTTCGTCAATGGCTTTGAACGCCGCATCTACGGGACCGTCTCCACTTGAGTAGGCTCTCTTTTCCTCCCCTTCTACCAACAGCACAACGGTGGCTTCCGGTTTTTCGTCTGACCCGGTTCTTATAGAGTAGCTTTTCAATATCACCTTTTTGGGTTTTGTGAGGAGGACATCCTCTATTATGGCGATTATATCACCGTCGTAAACTTCCGTCTTTTTCTGGGTAAGCTCCTTGAACTTGCGGAAAGCCATCTCAAGCTTTTCATCGTCAAGCTGGTATCCGAGCTCTTCCACCTTGTTTTTGAACATGATTTTCCCTGAGTATCGGGAGAGCACGATTCGCGTTTTGGGATATCCCACCTCTTCCGGGTCTATCACTTCAAAGGTGCGGGATTCCCTCACAACGGCAAGCTTCATGTATTCTACCTTGTGGGTGAAGGCGCTGTCCCCTACCACCGCTTTGTGAGGAGGTATGGTGTAGCCCGTTATCTTGGCGAATATGCGGGTGGTTTTGTAAAGCCCTTTGAGGTTAAGCTCGGTGAATAGCCCGAGCCTTTCCCCGTGTATCTTAAGCGCCACTGCTATCTCCTCAAGAGCGGCGTTCCCAGCCCTTGTTCCCACCCCGGCGAGGGTGAGGTGAGCCTGTCTTGCTCCAGCCTCAAGAGCTGCCATGGTGTTTGCAGTTGCCATGCCCAGGTCGTCGTGGCAGTGGATGCTCAGTATGGCTTTATCTTTCACAACAGCCTTCAGCTCGGATATAAGCTCTTTTACCATGGAAGGAATGGCTATTCCAACGGTGTCCGAGATGTTGATTATGTCTGCTCCCTTTTCCACTGCTTTTTCTGCAAGCTCGAGGAGGTATTCCTTTTCGGCTCTGAAGCTGTCCTCTAAGGTGAGCTCAACTTCAAAACCGTCGGATTTGGCGGACTCTATGCTTTTTAGGACCTTATCAAGCTGTTCTTTATGAGAGAGTCCGGCAAGATAGGTTAGCTGAACCTCGGAAGTGGGAGCGTATAGGTGAATCCTCTTTTTCTGTGCGTTTCTGAGCGACTCCTTAGCCGCTTCTATCTCCTTTTCGTCGCACTTTGACAGCACAGAGAGCACCGGTCTTTTCACCGCCTCTGCTATAAGCTCAACGGATTCCCTCTCCTCTTTGTTCAGGGCGGGGTAGCCGCAGTCTATCACATCAACATTCAAGGCATCCAGAGCCTTTGCCATCTCCACCTTTTCCTGAGGGGTGAAGGAGACCAGAGGAGACTGCGCCCCGTCCCTTAATGTGGTATCAAGTATGTAAACCTTTTCCATAGCCTGCCCCTTATTTAAGCTTGTTGATAGCCTCCTCTATTCTGTCAAGCCCCTTCTTGATGTTCTCCATGGATGTGGCGTAGGACAGCCTCGCGCAGTTGTCGTCTCCAAAGGCAACACCGGGGACTATGGCCACCTTAAATTCGTCAAGGAGGTATGCGGCAAAGTCCATGGAGCCTTCTATGACTTTGCCGTTGTAGGATTTTCCATACACCCCGGAGAAGTTGGGGAACACATAGAAAGAGCCGTGGGGCTTGAAACAGCTAACCCCTTCAATGGAGTTGAGCCTTTCAACTATGTAGTCTCTCCTTTCGTTAAATGCCTTTACCATTTCGTAAACCTTGTCCTGAGGCCCTTTCAGGGCTTCCACCGCCGCTTTCTGGGCTATTGATGTGGGATTTGATGTGGACTGGCTCTGAAGCTTGCTCATGGCGGCTACCACCTCTTTGTTGCCGCACACCCAGCCTATTCTCCAGCCCGTCATTGAGTATGTTTTAGAGACTGCGTTAACCAGAAGCGTTCTTTCCTTCATTTCGGGAGAGACCGTTGCGATGGAGACATGGGTTCTGCCGTCATACAGTATCTTCTCGTAAACCTCGTCGGAAATAACCCACATATTGGGGTTTTTCTTCAGGATTACCTCTGCTAAAGCTTCAAGCTCCTCTTTTGTGTAGGTGGCTCCCGTGGGATTGCTGGGATAGTTTAGAATCAGGGCTTTGGTCTTTTCCGTTATGGCTTCCTCAAGCTCCTCCGGCAGGACCTTAAACTCGTTCTCCTCCTTGGTGTAGATGAACACCGGCTTTGCTCCGGACAGAACCGTCTGGTCGGGATAGGTTACCCAGTAAGGGGCGGGAATTATTACCTCGTCCCCCTCTTCAAAAAGGGCCATGGCTATGTTGTAGAGGGAGTGCTTGGCTCCGCAGGAGACGATAACTTCGCTCTTGTCGTATTTCAGCCCCTGCTCTTTTTCGGCTTTCTCAATTATGGCTTCTTTGAGCTCGTCAATTCCGGGAACCGGAGTGTATTTGGTAAATCCCTCTTTTATGGCTTTTATTGCGGCTTCTTTTATGTTTTCCGGCGTGTCAAAATCGGGCTCTCCGGCTCCGAATCCTACCACATCTATGCCCTCAGCCTTCATGGCCTTAGCCTTTGCCGTGATGGCCAGTGTGGGGGATGGTTTTATAAGGTTTACCCTCTGGGCTAACTTCACTTCCATCTTTTCCCTCCCTTTGTAGATAAGTTCTTATGGAGAATAGACTTTTTGAAGCGTATTTGTCAATCAAGGAAAAAATACTTGAAAATGTGGCTAAATTGTAGGAAACTCTATAATAGATT
>JAADEW010000069.1 GCA_013153205.1 Deferribacteres bacterium
GAAAAGGAAAAGAAAAGAACGGGAAGAACTGCCCATCCTGCAAGCATATAAAATTTCTCCCTTTCTTCAGCCCACAAAATCCCCAGAGATTCCCGGATTCGGCCTGCAAAAAGACTCCACGGCATCAATCCCACAAAAAGCACTGCTATAAAAAACCACCAAGGCTTTTCCCTTTTAAAGACAGGGGTAAGATAACGCAGAACATTCTCTTTCCAGAAAAAATTGTAGCAATAGCCCGGAGACTTCACCTCCAGAAAAGCAAAAACCGGAAATACAACAAAAAGAAAAGGCAAAAAGAAAAAGACAAAAAACCTTACCACATCTTCCCGTCTGTGAAAAATGACTGGCAGAATACCCATTAAAGGTATCACAACTCCAACAGGTCCCTTGGTTAAAAAGGCAAAAGATGCCAGCAAACCGCTTAAAAAGCTATAAAGATGGCTCTTTCTATCCAGATAAACAGCAAAAAACACCAAGCTTGCGGCAATAAAAAAGGTCAGCAACATGTCAAATATCACTATCCTTGAAAACATAAAAAAGATAAACATAGAAGAAAGGGCCAAAGCCGCATAAATCCCCACCTCTTCCTGCCATAAAAGGCTTCCCATAAACCACACACAGACAACCGTCAGAAAGCCAGAAAAAGCGGGAACGAATCTTGCGGCGAACTCGTTTAAGCCCCACAGCTTGAACGAAAAAGCCTCAAGCCAGTAGAAAAGAGGCGGTTTTTCGTATCTGACCCTCCCGCCCAGGGTGGGAGGAAACCAATGGCCATCAACGACTATCTCCCTTGCGACCTCAGCATTTCTGCCTTCGTCAGGCTCCATAAGGGGAAAGGAGCCCAGCCCCAGAAAAATGAGATAGAGAGAGAATACCGCAACAAAAAGGCGTCCCAACATCACTTCCCGGAGACGTTATAGTCAACTATCACATCGGAAATCCTCGTATTTTTAAGCTTGGTGTGGATGTAATCCTGTATCTCTTTCCATATTTCATGCATCTTGCAGAACTCCACAAAGGGGCAGGCATCAGGCCTCTCCATGCACACGTTCATCTGGGGGGTTCCGTCCACGGCTTCCACTATGTCAAGCACTGTGATTTCATCAGGCTTCTTTGCAAGCCTTACACCACCCCCTTTGCCCTTTTCCGTAACCACAATCTTTCTTTTGGCAAGTATGGATATTATTCCCGGCAAGAACGACCGGGGAATGGCGGCGCTTTCAGCTATCTCTTTCGCCGGAACAAGCCTTTCCTGTCCCCTGTGAGCAAGGAATATCACCACCCTTATAGCATAGTCAGCCTGTCTGGTTATCAGCATGCCTCTCTCCTTAATATGGGTTTTTGAGTTTTATTTATCTCAAAAAAACTAATTTTCAAGTCCTTTTTCTTCTTGCCGTTAAATTTTTTTAGTAGTATTAATTCCTAATCCCTGTTAAGGAGGTAAAGATGGCATACAGCTACGAAGAGCTAAAGAGATGGGACTTTGACTACATATGGCATCCTTTCACCCAGATGGCAGAATACAAATCAAAGGAGCCCATTATAATTGAGCGGGGAGAAGGCTCCTATCTCATAGACGTAAAAGGCAGAAAATATATAGACGGGGTCTCCTCCCTCTGGGTAAACGTGCACGGACACAACAATCCCAAAATAAACGCCGCCGTCTCCGAACAGCTCAACAAAATAGCCCATTCCACAATGCTGGGGATAACAAATGTTCCCGCAATTCTGCTCGCTAAAAAGCTTGTGGAGATAACCCCTGACAACCTGACCAAGGTGTTTTACTCTGACAACGGCTCAACAGCCATGGAGGTAGCCCTGAAAGTAGCCTACCAATACTGGATAAACAAAGGGGTAAAAGGGAAGACAAAGTTTGTGACCCTGAAAAACGGCTATCACGGAGATACGATAGGTGCGGTGAGCCTTGGAGGAATAGACCTCTTCCATGCCGTTTATAAGCCTTTGCTGTTTGAAAACTACCTTGCTCCGTCGCCATACTGCTACCGATGCTCCTTCAACCTCTCCTACCCTGTCTGTGGGCTTCACTGCCTGAATGTCCTTGAAGACATAGTGAAAAGCCATCAAAACGAGATAATAGCCATCTCCATGGAATCCACCATTCAGGCGGCTGGCGGCATGATTGTAATGCCGGAAGGATACATGAAGGGAGCAAGAGAGATAGCCGACAGATACGGGCTTCCCCTTATACTCGACGAAGTGGCTGTCGGTTTCGGAAGAACGGGAAAGATGTGGGGCTGTCAGCACGAAGGCGTAAAACCAGACATCATGGCAATCTCCAAGGGAATAACGGGAGGATATCTTCCCCTTGCCGCAACACTGGTTACTGACGAAATATACGATGCCTTTGTAGGAGACTTCTCCAAAACCTTCTACCACGGCCATTCATACACGGGAAATCCTCTGGGATGCGCCGCCGCTCTGGCATCCATAGAGATATTTGAAGAGGAAAGGGTTCTGGAAAAACTTCAGCCGAAAATAGAGCATCTCACAGAACGGCTGAAGGAATTTGAAGAGCTAAAGCATGTGGGTGACATAAGGCAAAAAGGCTTTATGGTTGGAATAGAGCTGGTAAAAGACAGGGAAACAAAAGAGGAATACCCTTACGAAGAGAGAGTAGGTTTTCAGGTCATCTACAAGGCACGGGAAAGGGGTGTCATCATAAGGCCTCTGGGAAACGTCATAGTCATTCTGCCTCCCCTTTCCATAAGCCTTGACGAACTTGACAAGCTTATTGACGTTATAAAATGGGCCATAAAAGAGGTTACAGAAAAATCCATTTAGGAGGAACGAAATGACTGTTGAAGAAGAGCTTGAAATTCTTTTAAGGGGAGTTGCCGAAATAATCTCCGAAAAAGAGCTTAAAGAAAAGCTTGAGAAAAGCCGAAAGGAAAACCGCCCTTTAAAAATAAAGGCAGGATTTGACCCAACGGCACCGGACTTGCATCTGGGGCACACGGTTTTGCTGATGAAGATGAAGCAGTTTCAGGACCTGGGGCATGAGGTTATATTCCTCATAGGGGACTTTACCGCCATGATAGGAGACCCCACCGGACGCTCGGCGGTGAGAAAAGCCCTAACAAGGGAAGAGGTGCTTGAAAACGCCAAAACATACAAGGAACAGGTCTTCAAGATACTTGACCCCGAAAAGACGAAAATAGCCTTCAACAGCACATGGCTTTCACCCATGACAGCCGAGGATATGATACGCCTCACAGCCAAATACACCGTTGCCAGAATGCTTGAGAGGGACGACTTCAAAAAGAGATTTGAATCCGGTGTGCCCATCTACATTCACGAATTTATCTATCCCCTTATGCA
This sequence comes from Deferribacteres bacterium, assembly GCA_013153205.1. Lineage (GTDB taxonomy): Bacteria > Thermosulfidibacterota > Thermosulfidibacteria > Thermosulfidibacterales > Thermosulfidibacteraceae > JAADEW01. The sequence continues at coordinate 3,340 of JAADEW010000069.1, forward strand.
GGGATACGATTCGGTAGCCCTTGAAGCGGATGTTGAGCTCGGCGGAACGGACCAGAAATTCAACTTATTAGTGGCAAGGGACATACAGAGAGAATACGGACAGGAACCCGAAGTGGTGATGATGCTCCCCATTCTTGAAGGGTTAGACGGCGTCAACAAGATGAGCAAATCTCTCGGCAACTATGTGGGAATTACGGAGCCTCCAAATGTGATGTATGGAAAGCTCATGTCCATAAGTGACGAGCTTATGTGGAGGTATTACGAGCTTCTCTCCGACCTCTCCCTGAACGAAATTGAGAAGAAAAAGAGAGCCGTTGAAACAGGAGAATACCATCCCAAACGGGCCAAGATGGATTTAGCCTTTGAGATTGTGGCAAGATACCACGGTAAAGAGGCAGCACAAAAGGCGGAGGAAGAGTTTGAAAGGGTTTTCAAGATGAAACAGCTTCCCGAAGAGATGGAGGAATTCGTCATAACCACGGACACACCCAGAATAAGGCTGGTGAACATACTGACCTCAACGCGGATGGCAAAATCAAAAGCCGAAGCCAAAAGGCTCATAGAGCAAGGAGGCGTGAGATGGGACGGAGAGAGGATAACCGACATCAATGCGGAGATAGAATGTGACGAGAAAGAGCATATCCTCAAGGTGGGGAAGAAGAAGTTCTGCAAGGTGAGCTTTAACGTTATAGATGGGAACGCCTAAACAGCCCAACCCCGCCAACCTTATATGCGCTGTAACCTTCGCTCCCGAAGTGGAGCTTGAGGAGGTGGAATACGCTTTAACAGAGCTTTTCGGAGATATGGATGCAAAAAGTGGAATTTACGATTTCCACAAGTTTACAGATTACTACGAAGACGAAATGGGAAAGGGCTTAAAGAAATACTTTGTCTCGTTCAGAGAGCTCATCAGGCGGGAGGAGATAGCGGACATAAAACTAAAAACAAACGAGCTTGAGCTTGAGTTTGCTGAAAAAACCCCAACGGGGTTTAGAAGAAAGGTGAACATAGACCCGGGTTATGTAGCCGAAGCCCAGCTCGTTCTTCCCACGGTCAAGGGATATTCCCACAGGATTTACCTTCAGAAAGGAATTTTTGCCGAGGTCACCCTTATATTTGAGGGAAAAAGCTTCAAACCCCTCCCCTGGACATACCCGGACTACCGCACAGAGCTTGCTATTGAATTCTTCAACAAAGTAAGGGAAAATTACATAAAGAAACTGAAGTCTCTGAGAAAAGGGAATGCCGTCTAAAGTCTATAGCTGTTATGTAATAGGCATTGAACCGGTAATTGTTGAGGTTGAAGTTGACATATCCCGGGGTCTTCCAAGCTTCAACATAGTGGGGCTTCCCGACACATCGGTAAAGGAATCACGGGACAGGGTGAAAGCCGCTATAAAGAACTCAAACTTTGAGTTTCCCATGCAAAAAGTCACTGTCAATCTGGCTCCCGCATACCTCAAAAAGGAAGGACCGAGCTTTGACCTGCCCATAGCCATCGGGATTCTCGCTGAAAAAGGGCTTATAGATAAAACGAGGCTTTCAAACTTTGTCATTTCAGGTGAGCTTTCGCTGGACGGCAGAGTAAGAGCGGTAAAAGGCGCCCTGTCAATAGCGCTGGGAGCTCTCAAAAGCGGCAAAAGCGTTATCCTCCCGCTGGAAAACCTTGAGGAGGCAAGTCTCATATCGGATGTAAAGATATACACCACCCGCTCCCTCATAGAGACCATAGACATAATAAACAACGAGAGGAAGGAGGATAACCTGAATCCCGACTACATACTCCAGAAAGCAAAGGAAGAATACGATATAGATTTTTCCGACATAAAGGGACACGAGAGCGCCAAAAGAGCTCTGGAGATTGCCGCAAGCGGAATGCACAACGTTCTGCTCTTTGGACCACCGGGCACAGGAAAAACCATGCTCGCCAAAAGAATCCCCACCATAATGCCGGACATGGAGCTTGACGAGATAATAGAGACCACCAGAATCTACAGCGTGGCGGGAGAGCTGAAGGGAAGAGGCGCCGTGACAACGAGGCCCTACAGAAGCCCCCACCACAACATCTCCGATGTTGCACTAATAGGAGGGGGAAGCATACCAAAACCGGGAGAGGTAAGCCTTGCCCACAACGGCGTGCTGTTTCTTGACGAGCTTCCCGAATTTAAGAGAAGCACGCTTGAAGCCCTGAGACAGCCCATGGAAGACGGCGTTGTTACCGTATCACGAGCCGCTACCACCGTGACTTTTCCTTCCGTCTTTATGTTCGTGGGCTCAATGAACCCCTGCCCCTGCGGTTATTACGGACATCCCTCAAAGGAATGCAGATGCACCATCTCTCAAATCAAAAAATACATGGGCAAGGTCTCAGGTCCCTTACTTGACCGGATTGACATCATCCTTGAGATACCACCCATTGAATACGAAAAGCTGGTCTCATCCAAAGGCAGGGATTCAAAGAGCATGAAGGAGAAGGTAAACACCGCATGGGAAGTGCAAAAAGAAAGGTTTAAAGGCAAAAAGCTGAAGTTCAACAGCAGGATGACCCCTAAAGAGCTGGAAGAATACTGCAGGATAAGCGAAAAAGGCAGAGAGCTTATAAGAAAAGCCATGGACAGACTTGGGCTCTCCCCAAGGGCTTTTCACAGAATACTGAAGGTTTCAAGAACCATAGCTGACATGGAGCAGTCCGAAAGGATAGAAGAGCACCACATACTGGAAGCCATCCAGTATAGAAGAACCGATAAACTTGAAGTGGACTACACTTTTTAAGGAGGCAAAGATGAAAAAGTATGTGTGCAAGGTGTGCGGCTATGTTTACAATCCGGAAAAGGGAGACCCGGACTCCGGTATAAGACCGGGCACCCCTTTTGAAGAGCTTCCCGACGACTGGAAGTGCCCCGTTTGCGGAGCGGGGAAGGAGGAGTTTGAAGAGGTAAGCTAAGAGCGCCACCTGAAGTAAAGAGCCCGTTTACTGCAGGAATCAACGCATTCCCCGCAGTTCCAGCAGTAAACGGACGCTTTCCCATACTGGCTGGGCTTCAAATCCAGAGGACAGGTTTTATCGCAAAGACCGCAGTTGACGCAGGAGGAGGCGTTCCGCTCTATAACAAGCCTCCTCTTTGAGCCCAGAAAGGCAAGAAGCGCTCCCAGAGGACAGAGATATCTGCAGAAAAACCTCCTCGTAAAAAGGTGAAGGGCTAAAACCACAAAGACGACCACCCCTTCCGGAGCAAACCTTTTGAAAAAGACCATCATCATAATCTCCCTTCCCACAAGTCCGGGAGGGGAAAGAAAGACGAATACAGGAGCGGCTATAACCATTGCAACGAGAATTTCGCCTATGAGGGAAAACCACAGAACCCTTTTCGGCACGGTAAACCTGTCATAGGTGCGTTTTTTTCCTTTAAAGATACGGTAAATCCTGTCAATCAGTTCGGATAAGAAGCTTATGGGACATACCCAGCTACAGAAAACCCTGCCCAGAAAGAGGGCAACCAGAACGGGAATAAGCATGGCTATGAGTAAAGGAAGATACAGGGTTTTGGACACGAGTATCGCTTCAAGCCCTTCAAGGGGGGAGACGAACCAAAGCTTGCCAATGCCTATGGATTGATACCATCCCTGAATGAAGTTGAAGTGGAAGTAGTAGTTCAAAAAAGGATTTACAGCTATTATCAGAAAAGCCAAGAAAAGGGAAAGAAACCTGAGGTTTTCGTATTTGAATCTTCTCATTTCCACTTCACTCTCGTGAAGGAGTAGATGGGCTCCACGTTTATCGCTTTGGGATTCATGGGACATGCGTGAACACACAGACCGCACCCCACACACTTATCATCCACCACCACGGGTTTCAGCCTCTCAAGCTTTATAGCCACATCTTTAAAGGGACAGGCGTTGTAACAGCTACGGCACAGCGCCTGCTCAAGCCAGGTGACACAATACCGCTTGTTTATAACGGCAAGCCCCATACGCGTTTCCGTCTGCTTTATCTTCATCAGCGTTCCCGTGGGGCAGACTTCAACACACTTCATGCAGAGATAGCAGGGGTTTTCGTCCACAAATATCAAAGGCGTGCCCGCCCACACTCCCCACCTTATATCCAGCATATACACACACCTGTAAGGACACACCTCCGCACATCTGCCGCATCTTATACACTTTCCCGCAAATATCTCTTCGGAAACGGCTCCGGGAGGTCTGAGGCGATTCCTTCCAACCGGGGATTTGAAAAGGGAAGCGTCTGATTTCCTACTCAATCCCCCCAGCAAAAGGGCAGATATTCCAAGCGCTTTAAAGAAGCTTCGCCTACTCTCTGCCTTTTCTTCTTCCGAAGGCTTCAGGTTTAATCTCCCCTCTTTCAATCTTATCCACCTCGTCCTCAAAGTGGAGATAGGCAAGGCCCACCGTCAAAACTCCATCTATGCGCTTTAGCTTCTCCACCAACTCTTCCATTAAGTCAGAGGTCTCCGCCTCTATAACCACCACGATGTTGCCCTTCTCATCCCAGCCGTAAACCTCAACACCATCCACAAGGGCAAGCTCATTCTTCAGCCTCTCCGCATCGTCGGGCAGAACGGAAACCACAAATCCTCCTACCGGCATAAAACCCTCCAAAAAATTGAAGGAGGGGGACATCCCCCTCCAAGATTAAATAGCCTTACTCATACCCACAACATAAGGCTTCAAAGGCTTAGGTCCGGAGACCTTCTTTATCCTGCAGGCACATATCTTGTATTCGGGCTCCTTGGAGCCGGGGTCAAAGGCGTCTTTTGTCACGCGGTTGGCCATTCTCTCCTCCGCCATGTCGTGCCAGTAAACGAACACCATTCCCTCCATAGGACCTTCCACAACCTTGGCAGGAAGAA
>JAADEW010000019.1 GCA_013153205.1 Deferribacteres bacterium
TTCTCCGTGAAGAAAGAGAATGGCTTTGGCGGGTCATCCCCGTGCTGAACCTCAAGCTCCGAAAAGTCAATGCTGTCCGCATGGAGTCTGGGGGTCGTTCCCGTCTTCAGCCTGCCTATTCCGAGACCGAGCTTGAACAGAGAGTGAGAAAGCTTGTAAGCAGGAAAATCCCCCAGCCTTCCCGCAGGAAAGTTGTTCAGCCCGATGTGAACGAGCCCCTGTAGGAAGGTCCCGGTGCAGAGAATCACCGCTTTTGTGAGAAACCTCAAACCGATGTTGGTCTCAACGGCTTTCACCCGCTTTTTCTCCACCACGATATTGTCAACGGTAGCCTGAAGTATGTGGAGGTTCTCCTGATTCTCCACCACCTTTTTCATGTAGTTCCTGTAAAGCACCCTGTCTATCTGAGCGCGGGAAGACTGAACCGCCGGTCCTTTCTTGGTATTCAAAACCCTGAACTGAATTCCGGCATGGTCCGTGGCTTTCGCCATCTCACCGCCTAAAGCGTCTATCTCCTTAACGAGATGCCCCTTGGCAAGACCGCCTATAGCCGGATTGCAGGAGGTCTGCCCTATCATGTCCGCGTTTATGGTCACCATGAGGGTCTTACAGCCAAGCCTCGCACAGGCAAGAGCCGCCTCTATTCCCGCATGCCCCGCACCCACCACCACAACATCGTAAGCTTCGTCGTAAGTGTGCATTTTCCAACACCTTTGTCAGGATTTTATAAATTAAATATAAGCTTATCACAAATTATCAACTCTTCTGAACTTCAAAATTCTTCCGTCTGTTTCAACGAGAATATCCCCATCAAAACCGGTGATAAAAAGAAGCGAGCCGGCACACTTTATCCTTCTAACAACAGAAGCAGAGGGATAACCGTGAAAGTGGTGCCTCGCCGCAAATATAACCGATATTCTGGGAGAGACCGCCTTCAGAAACCGGACTGATGTGGCGTCCTTTGCCCCGTGGTGCCCCACCTTTAAGAGCACCGAGCGCAAACCGCATCCGGCATCCAGAAGCCTTTTCTCAACCCTCAAAGAGGCATCCGCCATAAAGAGAAACCTCATCTTCCCAAAGGAAAGCCTTAGCACGAGGCTGTTGTCGTTCCAGTTTCTGCCCAGAACATAGGGGGAAAGCACATCTATCTTGAGGGCGCCAAACCTCAGCGTATCTTTCGCCCTCAAGACGCGGTAAGTGCCCGTCCTGAAAATCTGGCCATACCACCTGTATATGTCCCTTTCCACAGGAAGAGGCTGACCGTTGTCAAATCTGCTCTTCACACGAAAAGCCTGAAGCACATGAAACACTCCACCCATGTGGTCCGGGTGGGGATGGGTTATGATGAGGGCATCTATCCTCTTCACGCCAAGCTTTCTAAGCTTTCTAACGAGGGAAAAGCCGGTGATTAAATTCCCGGCGTCTATCAGAACAGCCGCATCTTTCGTCTTCACCAGCGTGGCATCGCCTTCACCCACGTTGAAAAAATAGAGCTTTAAATCGTGGGCTGTGGCAAGTTCAACAGCCGAAAGAAAAAGAAGAACAAAGACTACAAGCCTTTTAACCATATTCCAACAAGCCCCCCAACAAGGTTCCAGAATATGTCTTTAACGTCAAAAAACCTGTTGGGCAAAAGAAGCTGAACATACTCGTCAAAAACGGAGCCCATGAACACGAAAAGAACGGGGAAGAAGTAGCCTTTTTTAAAAGCCCTGCGGTAGATAAAACCAAGCATCATATACTCGGCAAAGTGAAACCTTTCCGTGGGAAGCATGGGATACGCAAAGAGGCAAAGGGAAGAAAGAGCAAGCAGAAAAATAAGATAGAATCTTCTGGCTCTAACCGCATAAAAGACAGCCGCCAGAATAAACGCAAAAACCAGAAGGTTGAAGAAGAGAAAACACTCCCCCTTTCCCAAAAACCTGTAGCACGCAAAGGGTATTCTGGGCGCAACGGGAAGTGTAGCAATTATCAAAATCTGTAGCAGAATACCGGCTAAAAACCACCGCACTGACATAGAAAAAGTATAGCAGGGCTTTCGCGAAAGGTTAACCCCGCGAAAGCCCTTCACGCGGGTTATTCGCTTTCCACTTCTATGGTGATTTCCTTGGGCTTGACCTCTTCCTTCTTGGGAAGGATTATGGTGAGCACCCCGTTTTTGAGAGAAGCCTTTATCTTTTCCTTATCCACCGTCTTGGGCAGGATAAAGGTCCTCTGAAACACGCCGTAGATTCTCTCAGCCCTGTGATACCTCTCCTTTTCCACATCCCTCTCAAACTTTTTCTCTCCCCGTATGATTAATGTGTCGTCCTCAATTTTAATCTCAATATCCTCCTGCTTAACCCCCGGAACCTCCGCCTTGATTACTATCTCGTCCTCAGTCTCGTATATATCCACGGGGGGAACCCACGCTCCCCTTTTTATCTCCTCTCCTTCCTCCCCAAGAAGGCTTTCAAAAATTCTGTCCATCTGGCTCCTCAAGCCCGCAAGCTCCTTCAAAGGGTCCCATCTCTGTATAGCCATAACCCACCTCCTGCAAAGCTTTTTGTTAATGATATAACTTGAGCGAGTTTATGTCAAGTTTTTTTACTTGATTGTTGTTAAACTTTGTCGGGGCTTTTCTTCCTTGAAGAAATGCTTCAATATCTGTATATGTTCTGAAAACTTCCGGGAGCTTTTGATGAACGTTGTGGTCATACCGGCGAGATATGGTTCAACGCGGTTTGAAGGGAAGGCTCTGGCAGAAATACTTGGAAAGCCCCTGATTCAGTGGGTATATGAAGGGGTGAAAGGCTCAAAAAAAGCGGACAAAATAATAATCGCAACGGACGACGAGAGGATAGCAAGGTGTGCCGAAGGCTTTGGAGCCGAGGTGGTGATGACCCCGGTGGAGTGCCCGTCGGGGACAGACAGGGTTGCCCAAGCGGTAAAAGCCCTTGAGGTGAAAGCCGAGCTCATCGTCAACGTTCAGGGGGACGAGCCTCTAATCAGAGGAGAGCACGTTGATTTGGTGTTCTCTTTCCTGCGAGAAGAACCGGAGTGCATAATATCCCTGAAGAAAGAGATATCCACCGGGGAAGAATACACCAACCCCAACGTTGTGAAAGTGGTGTGCGATAAAAAGGGATATGCCCTCTACTTTTCCAGGGCGCCCATTCCCTACTTCAGAACGAAAAAAGCCAGAGCGTTCAAACACATAGGTATATACGGCTACCACAGGGACACCCTGTTCAGGTTCGTCAACCTCGCTCCCACTCAGCTTGAGCTGACGGAAGGGCTTGAGCAGTTAAGGGCAATGGAAAACGGCATAAAAATAAAGCTGATAGAGACTGAATACGAAGGCATAGGGGTTGATACCCCTGAGGACATAGCAAAAGTAGAAAAGCTTTTAGGAGAAAGAAGATGACCAAATACATCTTTGTCACCGGGGGGGTTATATCGTCTCTTGGAAAGGGAGTGGCGTGCGCCGCCATAGGAGCCCTGCTTGAAGCACGGGGGTTGAAGGTCACCTTCCTGAAGTTTGACCCGTATGTAAATGTTGACCCCGGCACCATGAATCCCTTCCAGCACGGGGAGGTTTATGTAACAGACGACGGGGCTGAAACGGACCTTGACCTGGGCCATTACGAAAGGTTCACCAACGCCAAGATGGGAAAGGACAACAACGCCACCACCGGAAAGATATACAACACCGTTATCACGAAGGAGAGAAGGGGAGATTACCTCGGCACCACCGTGCAGGTCATACCCCATGTGACCGAGGAGATAAAAAATTCCATCAGAAAAATTAGCAAAGGCGTTGATGTGGTAATTGTGGAGATAGGCGGAACCGTGGGCGACATAGAGAGCCTGCCCTTTCTGGAAGCCATAAGACAGTTTGGTCTTGAAGAGGGAAGGGAAAATGTTTTCTACATCCACCTTACCCTTGTCCCGTATATAAAGACCGCCGGGGAGCTTAAAACCAAACCCACTCAGCATTCGGTAAAGGAGCTGAGGGCTATAGGAATTCAGCCCGACATGATTATATGCAGAACGGACAGGTTTCTTCCCGAAGACATCAAAGCCAAAATCTCCCTCTTCTGCAACGTTGAGAAAAAGGCGGTAATTACCGGAAAAGATGTTGATACCATATACGAAATTCCCCTCATTTTCCATCAGGAAGGGCTTGACAGGATAATAACGAAAAAACTCGGACTTCCAGATGTAAAGCCGGACTTATCCATCTGGGAAGAGATAGTGGAAAGAATTAAAAGCAGTGAGAAGCAAATCACCATAGGTATCGTGGGCAAATACGCAAACCTCAGGGACTCTTACAAAAGCCTAATGGAAGCCATCACCCACGCAGGAATAGCCAACAGGGTGAAAACCCGAATAAAGTGGGTCAACTCAGAGGATGTGGAGAAGACGGAGCCTGAGAAATATCTGTCCCATGTTGATGCGGTGATTGTGCCGGGTGGATTCGGAACAAGAGGTATAGAGGGGAAAATTTTGACCATCCAGTATGTAAGGGAAAACGGCATTCCCTTTTTAGGTATATGCCTCGGCATGCAGTGTGCCGTCATAGAGTTTGCAAGGAATGTGTGTGGACTTGAAAACGCAAACAGCACCGAATTTGACCCCGAAACGCCCCATCCGGTGATTCACCTCCTGCCGGAGCAGGAAAACATAACCTTCAAAGGGGGCACCATGCGTCTCGGAGCTTATCCTTGCGTTCTTGATAAGTCCACCCTATCCTACAAGGCATACAAGTCTGAGGAGATAGTGGAAAGGCACAGACACAGATACGAGTTCAACAACGAATATCGGGACATTCTGTCAAAACACGGAATGGTGGTTGCCGGGGTTTATCCCAAAGCTGACCTGGTTGAAATCGTGGAGGTGAAGAACCATCCATGGTTCGTTGCCGTCCAGTTCCATCCCGAGTTCAAGTCAAAGCCCTTTAAACCCCACCCGCTGTTCGTTGATTTGGTTAAAACAGCTGTGGAGATGAAGTATGGGAATTAAGTTTAAGATAGCCAACAAGTTTTCGGTAGGAGCCAATGAGCCTCTCTTTTTCATTTTAGGTCCATGCGTCATAGAAAGCGAGTATATGGTGATGAAGACGGCAGAGCACATAGCAGAGCTCAGGGAAAGGCTCAGGATAAACGTCATTTTCAAGTCTTCCTACGACAAAGCCAACAGAAGCTCAATAAAATCCTTCAGAGGCCCGGGAGCACTCATGGGGCTTGAAATACTGGAGAAGGTTAAAAAAGAGTTTGCCCTTCCGATACTCTCCGATGTTCACAAGGAAGAGGAGGTTGAGCTCGCCGAAAAGGTGCTTGATGTGATTCAGATACCGGCGTTTCTGTGCCGCCAGACCGACCTTTTGGTGAGGGCAGGCCAGAGCGAAAAGCCCGTAAACGTTAAAAAAGGCCAGTTTATGGCGCCGTGGGACATGGCAAACGTCAAGGAAAAAATCCTTTCCACCGGGAACTATCAGATGATGTTCACGGAAAGGGGCACCACTTTCGGCTACAACAACCTCGTGGTTGACATGCGCTCCATCCCCATTATGAAAGGGATGGACGTTCCCGTTGTCTTTGACGCCACCCACAGCGTTCAGCTTCCCGGCGGTCTTGGACACGCCTCCGGAGGGCAGAGGGAATTCGTTGAGCCTCTGGCTAAAGCCGCTGTAGCCGCCGGAGCCGACGGCGTATTTATGGAGGTGCATCCCAACCCGGAGGAAGCCCTGTGCGACGGTCCCAACTCTGTGAAGCTGGCAGAGCTGGAGGACATCCTGAAGAAGCTTCTTGACATAGCAGATGCCGTTGGGAGGAGGTCTTGAGCCGGGAAGAGATAATAAAAGAGGGCAGAAGGGTCGTTGAGATAGAGGCGAGAGAAGTATCAAAGCTCAAAGAGAGAATAGGAGAAGAGTTTGCAAAGGCGGTTGAGATACTCTTTGAGTGTAAAGGCAGAGTGGTTCTTACGGGAATGGGAAAATCCGGTATTATAGCCAAAAAGATTGCCGCCACCATGGCAAGCACCGGCACCCCTGCCTTCTTCCTTCATCCCGCAGAAGGGGTGCACGGAGATTTGGGAATGCTCACCAGAGGAGATGTGGTAATCGCCCTTTCAAACAGCGGCAAGACCAGAGAGATACTGGACATAATACCCGTGGTCAAAAGGCTGGGGCTGAAGCTCATCGCCCTCACCGGAAACGTAAATTCCGAACTTGCCAGAAAAAGCGATGTGGTTCTGGACGTGTCCGTAGCGCAGGAAGCGTGCCCTTTAGGGCTTGCTCCCACCTCAAGCACCACCGTGTCCCTTGTTATGGGGGATGCGCTGGCAATGGCCCTTCTGAAGAAAAAGGGGTTCAAACGGGACGACTTTGCCCTTGTGCATCCTGCAGGTTCTCTGGGCAAGCGGCTCACCTTGAAGGTTGAAGACCTCATGCACGAAGGAGACGAGATACCTGCAGTCAAAGAAGAGACCCCCATGAAGGATGTGGTGATAGAAATCTCTTCCAAAAGGCTGGGAATGGCTGTGGTGGTGGACGAAGACTTCAAGCTCAAAGGTATCATAACCGACGGTGATTTAAGAAGATTTATAGAAAAGTTCGGCAAAGCCATGTTTGACGCCAAGGCAAAAGAGCTGATGACGAAAGACCCCAAGGTGATAAAAAGGGACGCGCTGGCGGTGGAAGCCCTGAACATCATGGAGAAGTATTCCATAACCTCTCTCGTCGTGGTGGACGAAAACAACAGGGTTGAAGGGATTATCCACCTCCACGACATACTGAAAGCCGGAGTGGTGTGAAAGCTCTAAAGTTCTTCAAAGATAAGGGGCTCATTCTCACAGAGGTTCCCGTTCCCCCTCTGGAAGAGGGGGAGGTGCTGGTAAGGGTGAAAGCCTGCTCCATCTGCGGCTCTGACGCCAGAATCCTGAAAGGCGAAAAGAGCGTTCCCGACGGTGTGACTTTAGGACACGAGATAGGCGGTGTGATACACAAATCCCGAAACCCCTCCCTCAAAGAAGGGGAAAAGGTGACCGTTTTCCCCAGCATCTTCTGCAAAAAATGCGAAAACTGTGAAAGGGGGTTTTTCAACCTCTGCACCAACAAGAAAACCCTCGGCTACGCTCTGGACGGTGGATTTGCAGAGTTCGTGAGGATACCGAAAGAACTTGTTGAGCTGGGTGCAGTGGTGAAAACTGACATAGAAGACTTTGCCGTCTCCTCCATAGTTGAGCCGCTGGGTTGCGTTCTCAACTCCTTTGGCGTAATGGGATTACAGCCCGACTCCTCCCTCCTCATAATCGGAGGAGGGCCTCTGGGATTAATGCACGCTCTCGTCGCCCACATTCAGGGGATAAAAACCGTCTTTATCGCAGACCACCACCCGGAAAGGCTGAAACTTGCAAAAAGGCTTAACCCCCGTGCAGTCTGCTGTGAAGACCTGTCTGAGGTGAAAAGAAGCGGCTTTGACGCTGTGGCAATGTGTGCTTTCGCTCCCGACATTCTGGAAAAAGCCGTATCTTTGTGCAGGGCAAAGGGCGTGGTGAACCTCTTTGCCGGCGGAAGCTGGGAGAAAAGGGCTGTGATATGCCCCAACGAGATTCACTACCGGGAAAAGTGCCTCACGGGAACCCACAGCACCACATTGAAGCTCTTTCGCAAAGCGGAAAAAATGGCTCTAAAGCATGAACGGATTTTGAGACAGATTATCACCCACCGATTTCCCTTAACTGAATACAAGAAGGCTTTTGAAACCTACACGACGAGAAAAGGGCTAAAAGTAAGCCTTATACCCTAATATCTGACATAAAAGGTGTCAAACTCCCCTGTGTAAGGCTCCCAGACCACCTTCACATCATCCACTCTGGCTAACGGGGGTCCCTCCCAGCACCACTTTATAAACTCATTTAGCGCTTCCTTATCCCCTTCAGCCACAATCTCCACCCTGCCGTCCGGCAGATTCCGCACCCATCCGGTAAGCCCCAGCCTGCGGGCCACATCCCTCGCGGTAGCTCTATACCA
>JAADEW010000110.1 GCA_013153205.1 Deferribacteres bacterium
TTAACGGCAACAGCCCCCACCCTTCTTCTTATGCAAGTTGACCTTGAAGAGACCAGCCGGGCTATCTCAAGAAAATACCTTTCCCAGGAAGGTCTTCCCACTACGCCTCCCCAAGGGCTTCAGCGTATTCTTCAAGAAGCTCTCTGTAAAGGGGAAATCTTTCACAGAGAGCCCTCACCTTATCAGCCACCTCTCTCCTCACGGCAGGTTTGTCAATGTTTTTCAGCACATAGGCTATCATGTCGCCTATCTCTTCCATCTCAGCCTCTTTCATTCCCCGCGTGGTCAAAGCAGGGGTGCCAATTCTTATCCCGCTTGTAACCGTCGGCTTTTCCGGGTCAAAGGGTATCATGTTTTTGTTGACGGTTATACCCGCCTCCTCAAGGGCTTTCTCGGCAACATCCCCCGTTATGCCGATGGGTCGCAGGTCCACAAGCATAAGGTGATTGTCAGTTCCGCCGGAAACAATCCTCAAGCCGTGAGAGGAAAGCCTTTCGGCAAGGGTTTTTGCATTCTTCACTATCTGCTCCTGATACCTCCTGAAATCCTCGCTCAGAGCCTCTTTGAAAGCAACGGCTTTCGCCGCTATAACATGCATAAGAGGCCCGCCCTGTATTCCCGGAAACACAGTCTTGTCAATAACCTTTGCAAACTCCTCTCTGCACAATATCATACCGCCTCTGGGACCCCTCAGGGTCTTGTGAGTGGTGGTGGTCACAAACTCGCAGTGAGGAACGGGAGAAGGATGAACCCCAGCGGCAATAAGCCCCGCTATATGAGCCATGTCGCAAACCACATAAGCACCAACCTCATCGGCTATTTTTCTGAACCTCTCAAAGTCTATAACTCTTGGATACGCACTGGCTCCCACCACTATCAGCTTGGGTTTATGCTCCTTAGCCAGAGCCTCCACCTGCTCATAATCTATAGTCTCCGTATCCCTTCTCACCCCGTAAAAGACCACATTGTAAAGCTTTCCCGAAAAATTGACCCTTGCACCGTGTGAAAGATGGCCTCCATGAGCAAGGTCCATTGCCAGAATGGTATCTCCCGGCTCAAGAACGGCCATATAGACTGCCATGTTCGCCTGAGTTCCCGAATGGGGCTGAACGTTCACATGCTCAGCTCCGAACAGCTTTTTCGCCCTCTCTATAGCGAGCCTTTCGGCAACATCCACAAATTCACAACCCCCGTAATACCTTCTGCCGGGATAGCCCTCGGCATACTTGTTGGTCATAACGCAACCCTGAGCCTCCATAACGGCACGGCTCGCAAAGTTTTCACTGGCTATCATCTCCAGCTTGAAGGCCTGCCTCTTTATCTCACCGTAAATAGCCTTTGCTATTTCCGGGTCTGTATCCCATACTCTCATGGGTCCCTCCTCTCAAGGATAAAAGACTCAATCTCCTTTATCTTGTTAAGCCTGCGCTCGTGCCTTCCCCCCTCAAACTCCTCAACAAACCAGACGGCAACTATGTCTTTCGCAACATCCTCACTCAAGACCCTGCCGCCGAGAACCAGAACGTTGGCGTCGTTGTGCCTCCTGCTCATCTTTGCCGTATAGACATCGTGACAAAGAGCCGCTCTTATTCCGGGAAACCTGTTAGCCACGATACTCATGCCTATACCCGTTCCGCAAAGCAGAACACCTCTGTCCGCCCTGCCATCCACCACCGCTTTTGCCACTTTGAAGGCATACTCCGGATAATCAACGGACTCCTCGGAAAAGGTCCCTACATCCTCAACCTCATGCCCCATGTCCGCTATCAAAGCTTTCACATACTCCTTCATCTTATAACCGCCGTGGTCGCTTCCTATAACCACCTTCATATCAGAGCGTCCTCCCCGCTTTCTCCGGTTCTTATGCGAACGGCATCCTCAACATCTATAACGAATATCTTACCGTCTCCAACCCTGCCGGAAGATGCGGCTTCAACAATGGCCTCCACCACCTCTTCCACCATGTAGTCCGGAACCACCACCTCTATCTTTATCTTGGGAAGAAACTGGGTAGATGCATCGGCAAACAGCTCCACATGCCCCATCTGCCTCCCAAATCCCCTGACCTCAGTCACCACCATTCCCTTAACGCCCACCTCGTCAAGCCTGTCCTTAACATCGTCAAGCTTGAAGGGTTTTATAATAGCCTCCACCTTCTTCAAATCAATCCCCTTATCCTCTAATACAGCCCTGACTTTACCAGAAGTGCTATTTTATTGTAAAGTCTTTGAGACTCTCTGGAGGAGGAAGATATGGACAGCGGTTACAAAGCAGGTTTTGTATCTCTCATAGGAAGGCCCAATGTGGGCAAATCCTCCCTATTAAACGCAATAATCGGCAGAAAGGTGGCTATAATATCAGACAAACCCCAGACAACGAGAAATCGGATACTGGCTGTAAAACACCTCAAAAACGCGCAGATTATCTTCATTGACACACCGGGAATACATTTCCCCAAGCACAAACTGAACAAATACATGGTAGAAGTGGCGGTGAGAGCCCTCAAAGAGATGGATGTGGTGCTGTTCGTGGTGGACGCAAAGGAAGGGCTTACCGAGGAAGACTATCTGGTAATGGAAAACTTGAAAGAGATAGAGGACAAAAAACCTATAATACTCGTGCTGAACAAGATTGATTTAACCACAAAACAGGAGGCTGAAAGGATAGAAAAAGAGGTGGCTTCCCACCTCAATATAAAAGATTCTGTATGCACCTCTGCAGTAACAGGAGAAGGTCTCGGTGAGCTGATAGAGAAGATACTTGAACTGCTTCCTGAAGGGATGCCCTTTTATCCCGAAGACATGATAACCGACCAGCCCGAAAGCTTCGTTATAGCCGAAATAATAAGGGAAAAGATATTCAACCTGACCAGACAGGAAATACCATACTCAACTGCCGTGGTGGTGGAAAGAATAGAAGATAAAGGCAATATTCTCGTTATAGATGCTTACATATTCGTGGAAAAGAAAAGTCAGAAAGGCATTATCATCGGAAAAGACGGAAAAATGTTGAAAAAGATTGGACAATCTGCAAGAGAAGAATTAGAAAGAATACTCGGTAGTAAAATCTACCTGAATCTTTGGGTTAAGGTCAAGGAGAAATGGAGACAGAAAGACGGGAGTCTGCGGGAACTGGGCTACTATCTGAAGAAGGAATAGAGCTTAAAAAGGCAAAAATCCTTCTTGATTCTGTAAAAAGGCTTTTACGCAAACAGGCTAAAAGCCACCTGAAGCGCCTTCTAAACAAAAGGCACCCGGCCGATGTAGCCTACATAATGAAGCATCTTTCCGAAAGGGAAAGGAAAGAGGTGCTTCAACTGCTTGAGCCGGAAATGGCGGCGCAGGTGCTCATAAAGCTTGATAGCCTGAGTCTTGCCGAAATTTTAGAGCTGATTGAACCGGAGGAACTTGCCGAATACATGAAATACATGCCCCCGGACGAAGCTATAAACATCATAGACGTTCTGCCCAAAGAGAAGAAGCAGAGCGTCATGAAGCTCATAGAGCAATATCCCGAGATATGGAAGCTTCTGCAATACGGTGAGGAGACGGCTGGACGCATCATGTCCACGGATTTCGTGGCTTTAGACGAAGACCTCACCGTGGAAGAAGCGATAAAAAAAGTGCGGGAAGCCCGGGAAAAAGAGGTCTTCTACATATACGTGGTGGATAAAGAAGGACGGCTGGTGGGGGTGGTCTCCCTGAGACAGCTAATACTTTCAGACCCGCACAAAAAACTTAAAGAAATCATGAACCCGGACGTCATTTACGTCACCGTTGACACCGACCAGGAAGAGGTGGCAAGGATTGTCCAGAAATACGACCTTCTTGCCGTTCCCGTGGTTGATAAAGACAAAAAGCTCGTGGGAATAGTCACCACCGACGATGTAATAGACATCATCATAGAAGAGGCAACAGAAGACATCTACAAAATGGTGGGAACCACCGATGAAGAGCTGTGGGAAAAGTCCCTAATCAAGATAGCCCTATACAGACTGCCCTGGCTCAGCTTCACCATAATCGGTGAGATGATTTCAGGTGCCATAATCAAAATGTATCAGCACACCCTCAAAGAATTTATAGCCATATCCTTTTTTCTACCTCTGGTTATGGCTTTGGGCGGCAACGTTGGAAACCAGTCCCAGACCATAATGGTCAGAGCCCTCGCCACCGGAAGAATAGACCCGGATAAGCCGTGGAAGGTGATGTTCAGGCAGATTGGCGTGGGATTCATTATGGGACTGATAGCGGGAACTGTGGCCGGGCTTGTGGTCTATCTCATACAGCACAACTACCACTTAGCCTTAGCCATATCCATATCGCTTCTTCTGTCCATGACCATAACGGCAACGGTGGGCAGTATCGTGCCCATTATATTCAAGAAGCTCAACATTGACCCGGCTCTACCCTCAGGACCCTTTATCAGCACATTCAGCGACATCCTGGGCAATTTAATCTACCTCTCCCTTGCAACATTTCTGCTGGTAAAATTCGGAAAATGAGGACTGGCGGGTATTGACAAACTTCAAGCTTTTTAAATATTGTAAGGTAGCACCACCGTATCAAACAGTTGGAAAACCGCATGGAGAGAGGTCCTAAATACATCTATGAATCCTGCTAATCACGGAGGGGTGGCCGAGTGGACGAAGGCGGGTGATTCGAAATCACCTGAGGGGATAAAAGTCCCCTCCGTGGGTTCGAATCCCACCCCCTCCGCCAAAAGCTTTACGGAGGTTTAAAATCAATGGGTGAGGAAAAAGCCATGGAGAAGACGGAAAACCAGAAAGGCAAGTCTCCAGCCCCGGACATGGAAATTCTTGACCTTCAAAAACTGAAAAAGATGAAGGTAGCCCAGCTCATGCAGCTGGCAAAAGAGCTGGGAATAAGCGGAATTTCGGGCATGAGAAAACAGGAGCTCATATTCAAAATCCTTGAAGCCCAAGCGGAAAAAAGCGGCTATATGTATGGAGAAGGGATACTGGAAGTTCTTCCGGACGGATTCGGCTTCCTGAGGTCTGCCACCTACAACTACCTTCCGGGACCGGACGATATATATGTCTCTCCCTCCCAGATTAGGAAGCTGGGGCTTAAGACGGGAGACCATGTGTTTGGACTGATAAGGCCTCCCAAGGAGGGAGAAAAGTACTTCGCCCTGCTCAAAGTTGAAGCCATAAACGGACAGCCCCCCGAAAAAGCCAAGGAGAGAATCCATTTCGACAACCTTACCCCCATCTTTCCCAACGAAAGGATAAAGCTTGAAACCACCCCTGATAACCTCTCAATGAGGGTGATGGACCTCATTACTCCCATAGGCAAAGGCCAGAGAGGACTGATTGTGGCGCCTCCCAGAACGGGAAAAACGGTCTTGCTCCAGCAGATAGCCAATTCCGTAGCCGAAAATCATCCGGAGGTCCACATAATAGCCCTTCTCATAGGCGAAAGACCGGAAGAGGTTACGGACTGGCAGAGAAATGTCAAGGCAGAGGTGATAAGCTCCACCTTTGACGAGCCACCCAACAGGCACGTTCAGGTTGCAGAGGTGGTGATAGAAAGAGCGAAAAGGATGGTAGAGCACGGGAAGGATGTGATGATACTCCTTGACAGCATCACCCGACTCACCAGAGCCTACAACAACCTCGTCCCCTCAACGGGAAGGGTTATGTCCGGAGGAATAGAAGCCGGAGCACTGGACAAACCCAAAAAGCTGTTCGGTGCCGCAAGAAACATAGAGGAAGGAGGAAGCCTCACCATACTTGCCACCGCCCTCATTGAGACGGGAAGCAGAATGGACGACGTGATATACGAAGAGTTCAAGGGAACGGGCAATATGGAACTGCATCTTTTAAGAGCCCTTGCGGAAAGAAGGATATTCCCGGCGATAGACGTGTCCAAATCCGGAACGAGAAGAGAGGAGCTTCTGCTTTCACAGTTTGAGCTGAACAGGATTTGGATACTGAGAAAGGTCCTTGCCACCCTGAATCCCGTGGAAGCCATGGAGTTCCTTCTGAGCAAGCTCAGAAATACCAAAAACAACATGGAATTCCTCCAGTCCATGAGCAGTTGATGCAGGTAAAGGTAAAGTTTCTGCCGGACAAAGAGGTCCTGATACCACAAGGGGCAACCCTCAAGTTTGCCATACAGAAAGCGGGAATAAATTTTGAGCTTCCCTGCGGCGGCGAGGGAATATGCGGAAAGTGCAAGCTCAAGATAATCTCACCCAACCCGCCCCCACCAACTGAAGCGGAAAAAAGGCTGATACCCCCATCTGAGCTTGAAAAGGGATACAGGCTGGCGTGTAAGTGCACCGTATGGAGCGACACTGTGGTTGAGCTGTCTGAGGTCAAAAGCGCTTCTGTTTCATCCACACCGCACATTTTCCCCCACATATCCTTTACCGCGGATTTCCCGGAAAGATGCCCCGAAAACAGAAGATACATGGCGGTTGACCTTGGGACCACAACCATCTCGCTCTGCATAATGGAAGGCTCTCACGAAAAGATTGTCCACACCCACAACCCGCAAACAGCCTTCGGAGGCGATGTGATATCAAGAATCTCCCACGCTCAATCCAACCTGAACGAGCTGAGAAAACCCGTTATGGAACTCCTAAAAAGGACAGCAAAGGGGAAACTGTGCGCCGCCTCCGTCTCCGGAAATCCAGTAATGCAGGCAATCGTAAAGAGAGAGGACCTCTCCTGCCTCGGGAAATACCCCTTCTCCAAGGGAAGGATAAAAGGACAAAAAGTGGAGGTGGACTTCTGCGAGAATGGACTTTTATGCCTTCCTGAAATCGGCGGTTTTCTGGGAGGAGACAGCGCATCCCTTCTGTTAGCCTCATCTACCCTGTGCGCCCAAAGCTTTATAGCCATAGACATCGGCACCAACACCGAAATCCTTCTTAAAACCGAAAAAAAAATACTGGGAACCAGCACCCCCGCCGGACCCGCCTTTGAAGGATATGGAATAAAAAGCGGCACAACCTCCAGAGAAGGTGCCGTATATCTGGTAGATGAGAGCCTGCAGGTTCACACCATAGGAGGTACCCCCCCTGAAGGGCTGTGCGGTTCGGGGCTGATATCGGCTATATACGCTTTAAAAAAGAACAATCTTATAGACGAAACGGGCAGGCTCAAAAAGGAAAAAGTAGAGCTTTATCCCGGTATATACATAACTCAGGAAGACATAAGGGCCTTTCAGGTGGCAAAAGCGGCAATCTATGCGTCGTGCAAAACCCTCATGGATAAAAGCGGTGCTAAAATAGAGAGACTGTTTCTTGCAGGAAATTTCGGCTCCTCCTTAAAGAAAGAGTGGTTGATAGAGCTGAAAATACTCCCTGAAGAGCTGGAGTCGTCAGAGTTTACATATCTGGGAAACACATCGCTGTGGGGAGCAAAGTGGTATCTCATATCCTCGGAAGCAAGGGAGAAGATGGAGGAGCTTGCACAACTGGTGGATATTATTTATCTTTCCCATGAACCGGAATTTGAAGAAGAATTCATAAAGGGTATGCAGATATGAAAGAGGCCATCTCCGAGATAGAGATTAAAAGGGTGGACGACATCAAACCTTACGTAAAACAGCTCAGCAAGCTCTATATGGATGCATATAAAGGGCTCGAAAAATACGCTTACACCAAACCCAAGGACGTCAGGGGATATATAGAGTGGCTTTTCAAAAGGGATAAAGACGGCTTTTTCATAGCCTTTGACCCCAAAGGAAAGCCGGTGGGCTTCATCGGAACAGACACAAACTGGGTGAAAAACGGAAAGGTCATTGGAGAGATACACGAACTGGTGGTCTCGCCGCAAATGAAGGGAAAGGGGCTGGGCAGAGCCTTGATAGAAGAAGCCCTCAACTACTTCCGGCAAAAAGGGCTGAAGAAATCCGGGCTGTGGGTGGGGGAGCACAACTCAATAGCCCAGAAGCTGTATGTGGACTGTGGATACAGGGAGGTGGGAAGAAAAGGCAAGTGGATTAGAATGGAGAAGGAGCT
>JAADEW010000017.1 GCA_013153205.1 Deferribacteres bacterium
CCCTTAAAGAGGAAGGATACCTGCCAGAGGCTGTAAACACATATCTTTTCAATCTGGGCAGAAAAAAGCCGGAAGAGGGCATAAAGAGCCTGAAAGAGCTTGCAGAAGTGTTTGAACCTGCCCTTTACACCGGTGGAAACGCCAGATTCCAGATAGAACAGCTCAAGTCTTTGAACCAAGAGGCGCTTGCGGCTCTGGATGAAGAGAGGCTGGTGAAGCTGATGGAAGAGTTCTGCGGCATCTCTTCCCCCAACCAGCGGATTCTGCTTGCCGTAAGGGAAAATGCCGCCACCCTTTCCGAGCTCTGTCTTCTATACAGAAGGATAGCTTCAGGCGAGTTTGAAGCCGCAATAAGTCCATCGGACAAAGAGATACTGTCCCGCTTTCTCCTTTTCTGCGAGGAAGAAGGCTTTGACATTGATGGATTCATACGGAAGGAAAAGGTGAAAAAGGGAAAGTTTTACAAACTGCTTCGCACATCCATTACAGGCCTGAGCTACGGCCCGCCTTTAGACGAGGTAATCAAACTTTTAGGGGAAGAAGAGGTGGTAAAAAGAATAAGAAAAAGCCTTCTTCAGTAAAACCTCACCAGCTCGTAAAGGGTGGTTCTTTGTGCCGGAACGAAGCCTGCCCTCTTGATAAACCTCACCATCTCTTCAAGCTTCATTCTGTAAGTGACCCCAGCCGCCTTCACCACATTCTCCTCTATCATCAGAGAGCCGAAGTCATTGGCGCCGAAAAAGAGAGCCATCTGAGCAAGCTTCCCCCCCTGCGTAACCCAGGAAGCCTGTATATTCCGCACATTGTCCAGAAACAGCCTTGAAACCGCAAGCACCCTCAGATAGAAGGCGGAAGTTGCCTTCTCCAGATGGGACATGGCGGTGTTGTGAGGCTGAAAGGTCCACGGAATAAATGCGGTGAAGCCGCCCGTTCTGTCCTGCAGTGCCCTTATTCTGTTCATGTGCTCCACGATGTCCTCAAGGCTCTCCAGATGTCCGAACATCATGGTGGCTGAGCTCTTTATGCCAAGCTTATGCGCCGTCTCCATGACTTCAAACCAGGACGATGCAGAACACTTATTGGGCGAAACCCTTTCTCTTACCCTTTGAGAGAGTATTTCCGCCCCCCCACCGGGAATTGAAGAAAGGCCCGCATCCTTCAACCTCAAAAGAGCCTCTTTCAAAGAAAGCCCCGATTTCTCCGCGTAAAAGACCACCTCAGGGGGCGAAAGGCCGTGGATGTGAATGTCCGGAAAGCGCCCCTTTATCTTTCTGAACATGCCGCATATCCAGTCAATATCTAAAGCAGGGTTAAGCCCTCCCTGAATGAGTATGGAGGTTGCACCCAGTTGTCTTGCTTCCTCTATCTTTTTGAAAAGCGTCTCGTCGTCTATAACATAAGCATCATCAGCGTCCGCATCCCTGTAAAAGGCGCAGAACCTGCATCTGCTCACACAAACATTGGTGTAGTTTATGTTGCGGTCTATCAGGAAGGTAACCACATTATCCGGATGAAGCCTCTTTCTCACACAGTCGGCAAGCCTGCCAAGGGCAAGAAGCGGCGCCTCTTCCAGCAGAAAGAGGGCATCGCTTACATCAAGCCTCTGGCCTCTTTCTACCTTACCTTCAATCCGGGATAAAGTTGAGCTCCGGCAACTCATTTAAAAACCCCGCATCGTGCATCTCTCTGAAGAATCTCCCAAGCCCCTTTACATACCTATCCTCAAGGTCAAAGTGCAAAGCCTTCAGGTAATCCATACACTCCTCACAGCTCAATCCAAGCTCGGAAGCCTTCTTCTCCGCTATCTCTCTGAAAGAGCGCTTTCCCACCTCTTTTGACATAAGAAGCTTCCTCCACAGGTCCCTGACCCTATCCTCTTGCGCCTCAAAGCTTTCCCTCCTCACGCACCACAGGGCAAAGACGAAGGGAAGCCCGAAAAAGGTCTTCCACAGCTCGGCAAGGTCATAGACGTAAGGGAAGCTGTTGCTCTTTCTGAACCTGAGGGCATCATCCCCTATAAGAAGTATTCCGAAATATCCATCACCGGGGATGGGTTCATCCATGGAAAACTCCACAAACTCCGGGCGAACCCCCAGCTTCTTAAAGATGTAAAGCATGAGGTTTTTTGAGGTAAGAGACGCTCTGGTAAGAAACACCTGCCGTCCGTCAAGCTCTTCAAGAGGGGCTTTTGACATAAAGAGCACGCTCTTAACGGGACCGTAAGCCCCAATGGAAAGAGACGGAAGTATCAGATAATCTTTGTAGTGAAGAGCGTATTCGTAAGAAGAGACAACCGAGACATCAAGCTCTCCCGAAGAGAGCATGAGGTTCAGCCTGCTGGGAACGGCTTTCACCACATCAACCCAGGGGTCAAGTTCAATCAAGCCCTCCTCAATGGCGTAATAGACGGGGAGGGTGTTGAGATATGAGATAAGCCCGAGACGCAACCTACTCATAGACCCTTATCCTGTTGTAGAGGGCATCCCTTTCCACGGGAATTTTGCCCACATCCTTTATCATCTTAAGAAGCCTCTTCTTGGTGAGGCCCTGCGGGGAGGTAGCCCCTGCCGAATGGGTTATCTTCTCCTCATAAACGGTGCCTTCAAGGTCATCGGCACCGAAAAGCAGAGCAAGCTGAGCAATACCCTCTCCAAGCATTATCCAGTATGCCTTTATATGAGGGACATTGTGCAGAACGAGCCGGGACACCGCTATCGTTTTAAGGTCGTCAACGCCCGTTGCAGGCTCCACGCAGACAGCGGTATTCTCCGGGTGAAAGGAAAGGGGCACGAAAGCCTGAAATCCCCCTGTCTCCTCCTGAAGCTTTCTCAGGGCAATGAGGTGCTCAACCCTGTCCTTCAGGCTCTCAAGATGGCCGTAAAGCATGGTGCAGTTCGTCTTTATCCCAAGTTTATGAGCTGTCCTGTGTATTTCAAGCCACCTTTCAGAACTTATCTTCTCCGGACAGAGGACCTTTCTTATCTCTTCGTTGAAGATTTCGGCTCCTCCACCGGGCATGGAATCAAGTCCAGCATTTTTAAGCTCCGCAAGCACATCTTCAACAGACTTACCCGAAATGCGGCTGAAGTAATCAATCTCAACAGCAGTGTAAGCCTTTATGTGTATGTGTGGAAAGTTCTCTTTCAAAAGCCTGACAATCTCAATGTAATACTCGTAGGGCCAGTCAGGATGGAGCCCGCCTACAATGTGAAATTCTCTGGCGCCTTCAGAAGCCGCTTCCTTCGCTTTGTCCAGTATCTCAGAAAGGGTGAGCTCGTATCCACCGGGTTCTCCCCTCGTCTTTGAAAAGGCGCAAAAAGCACAGCGGTTGACGCAGTAATTGGTGGGATTTATGTGGCGGTTCACCACGAAAAAGACAAAGTTACCGTTCAGGCGCTCACACCACCTATTGGCAATGGCTGCAAGCCCAAAGATGTCGTCAGTTTCGTAAAGGTAGAGGCCGTCCTCAAGGGAGAGGGGAAAGCCCCTTTCAAGCTTCTCATAAAGCTCCACAAGGTTTTTATCAGAGACCAAGCTTTCTAATCTTTGCAACGAAAAAGCCTCCCACATCGTTTTTGTGGGGATATATCCTTATACACCTTTCAACACCGGGATGAAAGCCTACCCCCTCCCACTCCATAATGGGAGAAGAAGGGTTCAACCCTTTAACCTCTATCTCCTCCGTAACCGCAGGGTAGTTTTCCAGTATGTAGGAGACCACCGCCTCGTTCTCCTCCGGAGAAAAGGTGCAGGTGGAATAGACCACAACCCCTCCCGGCTTGAGCGCTTTATACGCGGAGACCAGAAGCGCCTTCTGGGTTTCGGCAAGCTTTCTGTAAGCCCAATCGTGCCAGTTGTATATGGCTTTGTAGCTCTTTCTTATCGTGCCCTCCGCAGAACAGGGTGCATCCACCAGCACCCTGTCAAACCTTTCGGGAAAGAGCCTGCCGAACCTCCTTCCGTCCATACAGCTCACAGCCACATTCAAAACGCCCATGCGCTCAATGTTGTTGGTGAGAGCCTTGAGCCTCTTGGAGCTTATGTCGTTTGCAACAACAGCCCCTCTGTTTTCCATCATTTGAGCCATCTGGGTGGTTTTGGAACCGGGAGCGGCTGCCACATCAAGCACACAATCAGAAGCTGAAGGCAACAAAACCTGCGCAGGAATCATGGAGGAAGCCTCCTGTATGTAAATCAGTCCCGCAAAGTGCTCCCAGAAGTTGCCGATACTCTCCTCCTCACAGTTAAGCAGCCAGAATCCCCACTCACACCAGGGTATCCTCTCAAAGGCTATTCCGCGCTCTTCAAACAGCTTTACCATCTCATCAGGGGTTATCTTCAGGGTATTGACCCTCACGGACGGCTTTAACGGCTTCTTTATGGCATCAAGGAAGGCGGGAAGCTCTTCGCCAAAAATCCTCTCCCATCTTTTGATAAGGCCTTCAGGTATCTTAATCTCGCTCATAGGAGGGTTATCAGCTTCTCCATGGTTTTCACGAAAAGCTCAACATCAGATATTCTTATCCTTTCGTAAGGGGTGTGGCAGACGGAAAGCTCACCCGGTCCAAAGACCACAGCGGGAATACCCCTTGCCACGAAGTTCTGAGCGTCGGTCCAGCTCTTCATCCCCGAAACCACAGGCTTTCTGCCGGAAGCCTCTTCAAAAGCGCTTTTCAACAGGCTCACAACAGGTGCATCTTCGGGAACCACAAATCCGGGAGAGACATCAAGAACGCCGAATCCCGCATCCTTTCCTCTCAGATAGTCCCCCACCTCCTTTATCACAGCCTCCACATCCTCATCAGGGACAAGGCGGAAGTCCACCTTAAAGGTGCACCTATCAGGTATCCTGAGCTCATCGTCGCCTCCCGCTATCTTAAAAACAGTATAGCAGGAGGTGCCCGTCTCCCTGTCCTCTTTCCCTATGAAAGAGAGGCTGTCAAAGCCCTTTATAACCTCAAGAGCCCTGTGTATGGCATTTTCCCCTTCTTCCACGCAGGAGCCGTGCGCCGCTTTTCCCCTGACGTCAACGAAAAACTCAACGGAGCCAGCCTCCTTCACGCAAAGGGCAAAGCTGGTAGGTTCAATCACAATAGCCCCACCCGCTTTCACGCTGTCAGCAAGGGTCTCTGAACCGAGCCCGCTCTTTTCCTCGTCAACGAGGAAGGCAAGAAGCACCCCTTTGTCCGCAAGCTCCTTCCCAAAAGCCCTGCACAGTCCGAGCATGGTTGCAACACCGCACTTGTCGTCAACAACACCGAGCCCCTTTATAAACCCATCCTCCACCAGCGGTTTGGGAGGAATGCCGTCAACAGGGGCAACGGTATCCACATGAGCCGCTATTATCAGAGAGGGCTCCTGCGTCTTTCCAACGAGGATGTTATACCAGCTTCCCTCAACCCTCTGCCTTTCAAAGTCAACGGCAAGATTCGCCAGCTCCTCCTCAAGGTAGAAGAGGAGCTCTCCCTCCTGACCGCTCACACTCGGTATGGAAACCAGACGAACCAGTTGATTTAAAACATATTCTACCATTATTCTTAACCTAAAGAGTCCTTTTACAAAATAAGACCAAGGAGGGCAACAATGAAGAGAAAATTATCCCCCAAGGAGACCTTTCTATACCCCACCCCATGCGTGCTTGTGAGTTGCGGCATCAACAACCCCAACATAATTACCATAGCCTGGTGCGGGGTCGCCTGTTCCAGCCCGCCCATGCTCTACGCTTCAATAAGGCCCCAGAGATACTCATACAACCTCATCAAAGACGATGGTGTTTTCGGAATCAACATACCCACAAGCAGTATGGTTAAAGAGGTGGACAAATGCGGCATCGTCTCAGGAAGAAAGGTGAACAAGTTTGAGCTCTGCAACTTTGAAGTTATGAAGGGAGAGGTAACAGGGGTTCCCCTCATAAAGGAGTGTCCCGTGAATATAGAGCTCAAGCTTTCCAGAACCGTGGAGCTCGGTGTCCACACCATGTTTATAGGAGAAGTGGTAGCGGTGTATATAGACGAAGATTTTGACCCGCCCAAAGTGGAAAAGCTCTCCCCTATCTGTTATATACCATTTTCGGGGGAGTATTATTCCTTAGGCAGTGCAATTGGACACTATGGTTTCAGCAAATAGGAGGAAAAGATGGCAAAGGTCTATATAGACACGGAACTTCTGCTGTTTGCCACAAAGAGCAGGGAAAACGAGGAGCATTTCAACGCTCTTCTTTCAGGGCATCAGCCCTTTCTCTCCGATTTGGTCATAGCAGAGGTGCACAACCTGGAGGAGCAGTTCAGGCACTGGGTAGGTGAGTTTCTTGAGAAAAATCCCATGCCCGTAATCAAGGTAAACGAGGAGAGCATAGAGTTCGCAAGAAAGTATGTTTACAACAAGGTGATAGAGATGAAGGATTTTGCCATTGGGCTTCACTACGCCATAGCTTCACTAAAGGGCATAGACATAGTGTTTACCCCCTCAGACAAATGGGTTGAGCTTTACGAGGGGTTCAAGAGAATCAACGAGCACTTCAACGTATCCGCTCCCGAAATAAGGAAGGTTGACGTAAAAGAGATACCCAAATCCAGCCTTGAAGAGATAAGGGCAAAGATTGCAAGGCTTCTTGAAGCTCAGGGAACAACGAGATTGTTCAAAGCCATAATAGAATCTCAGGAGCTTTTCTTTAAAGAGAAAGGCTTCAGGCTTACGAGGATAGAGAAGATTTGAGCTTTGAAGAATTTAAAAAGGCACTGGAGACCCTCAACATAACGGGAACGGCATCTTTAAAAGAGGTGAAGAAAACCTACAGGGAAAAGGTTAAGAACGCACAGGAACAAGAACTGAAAGAGCTTTCAAAAGCTTACAAAATCGTGGTTGACTTTATGGAAAGCTATCCCTTCTCCTTTTCGGAAGACGAATTCTTCAGGGCATACCCTGAAGAAAGGCTGAAAAGGCGTATATGGCAGGACCCGCTATGGGGAAGAGAATGAAGATAGGGCTTGCCCTCGGAGGCGGTGGAGCAAGGGGACTTGCCCACATAGGCGTCCTCAAGGTTTTAGAGGAAAACGGCATCGTACCGGACATCATCTGCGGCACATCAATAGGAGCCGTGGTGGGAGGGAAATACGCCCACATACCCTCGTGGAGGGTGGTCTGGGAAGACGTGGTGAGGGCTATTGAAGGAGAAGCCTTCAAAAAAGCAGGAATGGAGCTCTTTGAGGAGGAAGAAGACGAGCGCAAAAATCCATTTCAGGAATTTCTGAAGGTGGTGGAGAAGGGAATACTCTACTCACGAGCCATAGCTTCAACATCCCTTATCTCCCTGAAGGCTTACATGGAAGCGGTGAAGGACTTTTTCGGCAGGGACTTCCTCATAGAGGAGACCCGGATACCCTTTGCCGCCGTGGCAACCGACCTCATAAAGGGGGCGGAGGTCATAATCACCAGAGGCTCCATGGTAAAAGCAGTTGCGGCAAGCGCCGCTATTCCCGGCATATTTCCGCCTATAAAGTGGCACGACTTCCTGCTGGTTGACGGGGGATGGACGGAGGTGCTTCCAGCAACCTGCGCAAGGCTTTTAGGGGCAGATTTTGTCATAGGGGTGTGGATAGGAAGGGACATCTCGGAGTTTTCAGGGGTCAGCAACTCCTTTGAGGTGGTGTCCAGAGCAGACGAAATAACGAGGCATTACCTCGGCGTTTTGAGAAAGAGTGAGTGCGACTTCATTATTGAACCGGATGTGGGAAAGTTCGTGTGGAGCGAATTTGACAAAAAGGAAGAGATTTTCGTGAGGGGAGAGGAAGCGGCAGAAGAGAGAATAGGCGAGCTGAA
>JAADEW010000105.1 GCA_013153205.1 Deferribacteres bacterium
CTCATGGGCGTCATAAAAAAGATTCCCGAAAAGGACAAGCTCACCCTGGAAGACGCGCTCAAGCTCAACGAAGCCATAATCAAAATCAGAGAATCCCTTGAGAAGGATGTGGAACACGTGGCGGTGAAGCTCACATCCCTTGAAGACAAGGTGAGAGTCCTTAAAGACAAGATGATTAAAGAACCGGTCAGCTCAGTCAAATCCGACATCTTTAAAGAGATGATTGAAAAGCTCATTTTGAGGAGAAAGACCACCGGAGAAATCTTTTCCCTGCTCGTCATTCGGATAAACGACTGGGAAAGGATAAAGAGGCAGTTTCCCCAGAACGCCATTCTCGATTACATAAACAGGTTTTGCCTGACTCTGAAGGGAGAACTGCGGGCAACGGACATCGTCTCATACATTGAGGAAGGAACCTTTGCCGTGGCTTTGAGGGATGTGAGCCTCAGAGGCGGAATGAAGATAGCCAAACGGCTGAAAGAGACCATGGATAAGTTCTTCACCGTCTATAAAGGAGAAGAAATCTCCAGCAGGGTAAACATAGCAGTGGTTGAAGGCTCTCCCACCGACACATATCAGAGCATCATAGAAAGAGCCAAAAAAACCCTGAAGATTTGCGAGCTCGACGGCGGCGACTGCATAAGAAGCGAGCTGGACCTGGTGGGAAGAGAATAATCTACCTTTCCAGCCCCAACGCCTCCAGAATAATGTTGGTTGCGGGGGACTTGTTGAGGGTGTAAAAGTGAAGATACCTCACCCCCGCATCAATAAGCTGTCTGCACTGGTTTATGGTGTATTCAATCCCGGCTTTTTTCAGCTCATCAGGCTTATCCTTCAAAGACTCTATGAGGGAAAGCAGTTTCTCAGGTATGGTGGCTCCACACAGCTTGGTGAATCTAACAATCTGATTGTAGCTTGTTATGGGCATAATACCCGGAATAATGGGCACCTTTATCCCTGCCCTCTCTGCAAGCTCAAGAAACTCAAAGAAGAACCTGTTGTCAAAGAAGAGCTGGGTTATAACAAACTCAGCCCCCTTGTCCACCTTGAGCTTAAGATACTCTATGTCCTTCTCCCTGCTGGGAGCTTCTATATGCCCTTCCGGATAACCCGCAACCCCCACACAGAAATCGTAGTGAGCTTTGATAAACTCAACGAGCTGATAGGCGTATCTGAAAGCGTCCTCCGGAATGACGAAACTCTCGTCCTGAGGCATGTCACCCCTTAAAGCCAGAATGTTTTCAATTCCCCCCTTTTTGAGCACATCAAGGGTCTCTTTTACCTGCTTTCTACTCAAAGAGATTGAAGTGAGATGAGCCACCACACAAAATCCCCTGTTGTGCAGAGCCAGCGCCAAATCTATGCTCTTATCGTGGGTGCTTCCACCGGCACCGTAGGTCACGGACACGAAATCCGGCTTCCACCTCTTCAGCTCCTCTATGGTGTCCCAGAAAGCCCTGTCGTCCCCCTTCTTTTTCGGAGGAAAAAATTCAAAGGAAAGAACGAAATCCCTCTCCTTCAAGATGTCACATACCCTCATCTCAAAACCTCTTTCACGGCTTCAACAAGCCTTTTGTTATCAAATCTTTTTCTCACAGAAACCCTGATAAATCTATCCCCTAAAAATTCGTATTCGGGAAAGTCCCTCACGAGAATCTTCCGCTCTAAAAGCCCTTTTTTAAGCTGTGACGCTTTTACATTCCGGGGCGTTTTGACAAACAGGAAGTTGACAGCAGAAGGGAAAACCTCAAACCCGAGCCCTGAAAGGCTTCTGTTCAGAAAAAGCCTCTCCCCTGCAATCTGCCTTTTTATAACCTCCCGGTTCACTCCAAAGCGAAGAAGGCGCACGAGCATCTCCTCAGCATATACGGGAACAGACCAGGAAGGCACAAGCTCCCTTAGTTTTTCAGCTTTTCCCCTCTCCGCAAGAAGATACCCCACCCTGAGTCCGGGAACACAGAAGAACTTGGTGAAGGAACGAAGAACAAAAACGTGGCTGTTCTCCCTGACGAGCTCTGACGCCCCGCAAAGCTCGGTAAAGTCTATAAAAGCCTCGTCAAAAACCACCACCGCTTCCTTATATTTCGCCCACCTGATAAGCCCTTTGACCTCGTCTGAACCGAAAACCCCACCTGTTGGGTTATTGGGATTACACACGAAGACCAAATCTCCCTCTTCAAGCTCAGAGGCAAGCTCCCCCAGACACAGCTTGAAGCCCTGCTCCTCCCTCAGCTCGTGGAAAAAAACCTCCACGCCGCTTACCCTGGCCACCCGCTCATACTCGTTAAAAGTGGGAACGGGTATCACCACCCGTCCGGGTTTCACAAATTGAACAAGAAGATGTATCCCGTAAACGCTTCCCGGAAGGACAACCACACAGCCTTCAAGCCCCAACAGCTCTTCCAGAACAGTCTCAAGCCGATGCGGGTAAACAGAGGGGTGGAGCATCACCCGGGATAGGGAAACCTCTCTCCAAGCATTTTCCAGCACCCACTTTGGGAAAAAGAGGTTCAGATTTGAGCTGAAGTCCAGAAAATCCCCACCGTATTCCAGAACATTTCCCCCGTGAACCCTCAACTCACAACCTCCACATCAGGAAAGAAGCTAATACCAGAGCCTCACAGATTTCACAAGCGGCTCCCAGAACATCCCCGGTAAATCCCCCAATTTTTCCCTTCCAGAGCAGTCCCCACAGCAGTCCGAAAACCACGGTAAAAGCAGACAGAAACAGGGTAAACGCAGGACTTTTCGTAATCAAAAGGGTTGACAAAACCGAAACGAAAAGGGAGACGGCAAGCTCCCTCTCTCCCGTATTCTCTTTGACGAAAAAGCCCAGTCCATCCTTTTTAGCCGAATCAAAGGCAAAGGGGATAAGAACGAGCATTGCCCTTCCCCACACGGGAGGAAGCACTATCAGCGCTTTAAAGGTCAGGGAATTTATGAGGTTAAACTTCATTATGAGAAGAAGAGCCACGGCAACCGCCCCGAAATTGCCTATCCTTGAGTCTTTCATTATGGAAAGCCGTTCCTCTTTAGACTTTCCCGCGGCAAGGGCGTCAAAGCTGTCGGCAAGCCCGTCAAGGTGAAAACCACCGGAAATGATAACCCACAGCAAAAGGGCAAGGTAAGGAAAGAGCGCCGAGAAGAAGGAGCATAGATAAAGAAGTCCTCCCACAAAAAGCCCCACCACGGGGAAAAAAGCCACAACATTGCGCCAGTTAACCTCCCCTTCAGGCTCAGGAAGCGGCACTATGGTGAGAAACTTGGCGCTCACCACTATGTCTTGTAAAAGCCCCATTCTTTTCCTAATAACTGAAGCAAGGGCACATAATCAAGGAGGAAGTCATGACCAGAAGGCTTTTCCTTACGGGAAGACCCGGTATAGGCAAAACCACCGTGGTGAAAAAGACCATAGAAAGGCTTTCGGACCGAATCGTGGGGTTCTACACGCAGGAGATAAGGGAAAACGGTATGAGAACAGGCTTTGAAATCGTAACCACCTGGGGAGAGCGGTTTCCTCTGGCACACATCAGCATCAGGGGACCCAGAGTCTCCAGATACGGCGTAAGCGTTCAGGCTCTGGAAGCCATCATCCCCAGAATGGACTCCATAAGAACGGGAAAGATTCTGGTGATAGACGAAATTGGCAAAATGGAGCTTCTCTCAAACAGGTTCAGAAGATGGGTGGAGGATGTGCTCACCTCACAGCAGGAGATACTCGCCACCATTCCTATAAAATCGGGCGACATGGTGGTGAAAACCATAAAAAAACGCTACCCCGTATGGGAAATCACCGTGGAAAACAGAGACCACATAGTTTACAGGATAGCCGACTTCTTCCTCTCACCATACCCACAGGTGCTGAACAGCAACCCCGCCCACATCAAGGGAGTGCACAGAACCTACTGATTGTGCATAATTGGTGTGCATAATATCCATTTGAAAAAATAACATTAAAAGTGCACCCTTTGGATATAAAGAGAAGGGGGTGCACCGTGAAGGGCAGGATTGTTTTCTGGACTCTGGTTTTAAGCCTCGTTTCGTCAAGTGCTTTCGCTCAACCTGTGGCAGGCGCCGTAAACAAAGCCGATACCGTGTGGGTGCTTCTTTGTGCCGCTTTAGTTCTTCTTATGACGCCGGGGCTTGCCCTGTTTTACGGCGGAATGGTCAGGGAAAAGAATGTGCTCAACACCCTTATGATGAACATAGTCTGCATGGGGATAATAACGCTCCAATGGGTGGTGATAGGCTATTCTCTCTCCTTTGGAAAAGGCTTTGGGGGAGTTGTGGGAAGCCTTGAACACGCCTTTTTCAACCACGTAGGGCTTAATCCAAGCCCCTCTTACGCCTCCACCGTGCCCATACTGGCGTTTGCCCTGTTTCAGATGATGTTCGCCATAATCACACCGGCTCTCATATCGGGAGCTGTGGTTGAGAGGATGAAGTTTTCTGCATATCTTGCGTTCATACTGTTATGGGCAACGCTGGTCTATGACCCCATCTGCTACTGGGTGTGGAACCAGAACGGCTGGCTGTATAAGCTTGGGGCTCTGGATTTTGCAGGCGGAACTGTGGTGCATATAAATGCGGGTATCTCGGCTCTGGTTGCGGCTTTCATACTGGGAAAGAGGAAGGGCTTCATGAAGGAGAGCATCCTTCCCCACAACATCACACTCACCGTTATAGGGACGGGGCTTTTATGGTTCGGCTGGTTCGGATTCAATGCAGGCTCCGCATTAGCGGCGGGGAAGCTCTCCACTTTAGCCTTTGCAACCACCCACATTGCAAGTGCCACCGCGGCTTTCGTATGGATACTGCTTGAATACATGAAATACAAAACGCCAAGCACCATAGGGTTTTGTTCGGGAGCGGTTGCCGGTCTCGTTGCCATTACTCCGGCGGCAGGGTTCGTGGGAATAAAGGGCGCCATGGCGATAGGCGCAGGGGCAGGCGCCATATGCTTCTACACGGTAACCCTGAAGCACAAGTTCGGCTACGACGACGCCCTGGATGTGTTCGGCGTTCACGGAATAGGCGGACTGTGGGGTGCCGTTGCCACAGGTATCTTCGCAAGCGTTGGGGCGAAAGGGCTTCTGCTTGGGGACTTTGCCCAGTTCGGGAAACAGATACTTGCGTGTGCCATCACCCTGATTTACGCAGGGCTTCTGACATTTGCCATTCTGAAAGCGATAGATGCCGTAATAGGCCTCAGGGTTTCGGAAGAGGCGGAGATATCGGGACTTGACCTTGAGCTTCACGGGGAAAAGGGCTACAGAATCTGGTAATGGAGCTTAAAGAACGCATAGAGATACTGAAAGAGATGGGCGGGAAAATCCTGTCCCGGAAAGAGGAGCTGATAGACTCCTTTGCCCGGGACATAGGGGTTGCCGTGAAGATAGGCTCTGCCGAGGTTGAGATGACGGCAGGCTACTTAAGCACCATGGAAGAAGAGGCTGATTGGGTGAAGAACCGCTCCCCTTACGGTGTGGTGGGGGCGGTTCTTCCGTATGACGCTCCAACCATGATGTTCGCAAGGATTGCTGGCTCCGCCGTGATAGGCGGAAATAGCGTTAGGATAAGCTTCTCCAGCCTGACACCCTCCACGCGGGACATTGTAGCGGAGATAACCGGAAACATACCGCAGATTGAGATAAACACCGACATGGACAACAGAAGCTTCAGCGACTACTGCACCAAATCCCGTACGGTTAAAGCCTTCTTCATTTCCGGGGGAAAGGAGGTGGGAAGGCTTTTTGAAAGGAGAATGGAAAGCTTTGAAAAGCTCATATTCGCAGGTCCCGGAGGGATGCCGCCCTGCCTGGTTTTAGAGGATGCTGACCCTGAAAAAGCGGCGGAATTCACAGCAAAACGCGCTTTCTTAAACGGCGGCCAATACTGCACCACCATAAAGAGGGCTCTCGTTCACGAAAGGGTGTTTGACGAGTTTATGCACCACCTTCTGGAAAGGGTGGACAGGATAAAGGTGGGAGACCCCTACGAACCAGATACGGACTACGGTCCCATTAAAGCAAAACGGACCGTGGTTCTCGTTGAAAGAGCCCTCAGGAAGATAAAAGGCGTCTATTTAAGGGGAGGCAGAATAGAGGGGGAGTTCATCCCTCCCACGGTGGTAATGACTCAGGAAATACCCGACCTTGAAATGTTCGGACCATTTCTGGCGGTAAAGAAGTTCAAAAGCAACGCCGGGATAGTGGAAGAGGCTCTGAAAACCAGATACCCCTTCATAATTTATGTTTTCGGCGGCGTCTCCGAAAGGGAAAAGCGCGCAATAAAAGAGACTTACGGCATGCACCACTTCAACCCCCGCTTCACCTTCCTGCCGCTAAGAGGGGCTTTCGGCGGGAAAAAGGAAAGCGGCTGGATACTGGAAAGGGAAAACGGATGCGTGAAGAAGAGAGACGGCGCCGTAATCTATTCGGTGGAGCTCACGAAGCCCGGCTAAGCCCCGGCAAGAAGCCCGCCGTCCACAACGAGGCATGTTCCCGTGATGTAAGAGGCAAGCTCTGATGCCGCAAAAAGGACTGTGCCGGCTATCTCCTCCGGTTCCGCGAACCTTCTCATGGGAATCATTGAAAGGAGATACCGGCGGAAGTCATCAATGGAGAAGACCCCCTGAGTCATGTCAGTCTTCACATACCCGGGACACACGCCCACCACCCTTATGCCGTGAGAAGCCCACTCAACAGCAAGGGCTTTCGTGAAGTTGACCACAGCCCCTTTGGTAGCGCAGTAAACGGCTATTTTCTGAGCGCCAACTATACCTGCAATGGAAGCTACATTTACCACAACGGGGTTTTTCCCCTTTTTGAGAAGCTCAAAGGCGCATCTGGCGTTGTTCATAACCCCCTTGATGTTCACATCTATCATTTTGTCCCATT
This sequence comes from Deferribacteres bacterium, assembly GCA_013153205.1. Lineage (GTDB taxonomy): Bacteria > Thermosulfidibacterota > Thermosulfidibacteria > Thermosulfidibacterales > Thermosulfidibacteraceae > JAADEW01. Next base: position 6,900 of record JAADEW010000105.1, read on the forward strand.
CGTCAGGCGAGGTCTTGTGGAAGGACTTGAAGTGAAGACTTATTCCGGCGTTGTTCACCAGAACATCAAGCTTTCCGTATTTATCCTCAATCCTGCCGTAGAGCTCTTTTACCCCGTTAAAATCGCCCACATCAACGGCGAAGTAATCAGCGGCTGAAATCTCACGGGCGACTTCCCTGAGTAGCTTTTCGTTTCGCGCAACCAGCAGAACTTCAGCGTTTGCCTTTGAGAAAGCCTCTGCCACGGCTTTGCCTATTCCTCTGCTTGCACCTGTGACAAGGACCGTTTTACCCGAAAAATCAAGCTGGAACATCTTCAGCCTCCGAAGGAAAGTCTTGCGTTAAGATAATACATTGACAAACGAATTAAAAGGACCCTTTATAGTCTTACCAAACCACGGGAGGGGCTCATGGGATTTGTCAAAAACGAAAAAGAGATTCCCTTTTCAGAGGTAGAAGAGAAGGGAGCTAAGGGGGTAAGGATAAAAGTCTTAATAGACGGACCCCACTTTGTCATGAGGATGTTTGAGGTGGAACCCGGCGGTCATACCCCTTTCCACTCCCACAGGTGGGAGCACGAAGTCTATGTGCTTGAAGGAAGCGGCAAGGTAACCATAGAGAAAGAAATTTTCCCTATAGAAAAGGGGAGCGTGGTTCTGGTTGAATCTCAGGAGAAACACCAGTTTGTTAACAGCGGAAAAACCCCTTTAAAGTTCCTGTGCCTGATACCTAAAAACAATCCTTGACACGATATACCTTTAAGCTTTATAGAGCTCTTGATGTAAGCCCGGGTGGCGGAACTGGTAGACGCAGGGGACTTAAAATCCCCTGGGGTCAATCCCCGTGCGGGTTCGAGTCCCGCCCCGGGCA
>JAADEW010000025.1:2500-27755 GCA_013153205.1 Deferribacteres bacterium
TCTCAATAACCCTCGTCTATTTAGAGCTCACCGCACCTGTGGAAGCAGAACCCGTGAAAGCGGAGGTAATCGCCCATGAATGAGAAGGTGGAAAGGCTCATAGAATCGGTTTTCGAATTTCTCAAAAGGGACGACCTTGAAGTCTCCTACAGGGAAGAGTTTGAAGACAGCTTTAAAAAGAGCCTTGCACCTTCCTACGTTGCCCGCATAAAGACGGCAACGGCTCCAGACGGAAAAAAGCTCGTGGTCACCATAACCGAGGTATATATGGACGACACCGCTGTGCCCTACAAAGAGATAGTGGCGGAGCTTGCCCAGAACTGGACGGAACCGAAAAGGGTGGTGGCGTTCCTCTACACCGACGACACGGGCGGGGCAAAGTTTTCCGACCAGAAGCTTTACGGTATCATAAACAACATCTGGGACATAATTGGCTAACCCCTTTGAGAAAACGGCTTGCGAATACGACCGCTGGTTTGAGAGAGAAGGGGTTTTGCTCTACCTCTCCGAGCTTCTGGCTTATCAGCGCATCCTGTCTCCTTTAAACCGCTGGGAGAAAGTCCTTGATGTTGGGGTGGGAACGGGAAGATTCGCAGTCTTTGAAAAGACGGTGGGAGTTGACCCGGCGTATTCCATGCTCAAACTTGCCGCAGGAAGGGGTGTTCTTCCCGTAAAAGGTATATGCGAAAAGCTCCCATTAAAAGAAAACAGCTTTGACCTCGTCTCCGTAATCACCGCTTTGTGCTTCGTGAAAGACCAGCCTTTATGCGTAAGAGAGTGCAGAAGGGTCCTGAAATCCGGCGGAACGCTGATTTTAGGCTTTATAAACCGCGAATCCGAATGGGGAAGGCTCTACATCAAAAAGGCTGAAAGCGGTCATCCCATATACTCCCGTGCAAAGTTTCTGTCCTTTGAAGAGGTAAAAGGTCTGTTCAAAGGTCTTTTTGAAATAGACAGGGTAGTGTCAACCCTTTTCACCACTGAACATAAGCTTTTTATCCCGGAAGAGGGCCTCAAAAAAGGGGCGGGGTTCGTTCTGGTCAGAGCTTCTGCAGTATAGCATAGAAAAAGCCCGTTGAAGCGTTTTCAGGAGGTATCCTCTCCATCTTCAAAAGCTTGAATCCGAGATAGCGACCAAGAAACCAGTCCACCATCTCTTCGTTCTCCTCCCTCCAGATGGAACAGGTGGAGTAGAGGAGATAACCGGACGGTTTCACAAACCCTGAAAGCTCACCGAGAATCTTTTTCTGCACCAGAACGCACTCCTTATACCTTTCGGAAGAGGTGAACCACTTCCTCTCCGGATGTTTCCCCCACGTGCCGGAGCCGCTACAGGGCAAATCCGCCACCACCGCATCAAATCCGCCTTTAAAAGGCAGAAGGGAGGCATCCGCCGCAACCAGCAGGGGGCGTTCAAACTTCAGGCGCTCAAACTCCCTGACGAGCTTGTCAAGCCTGCTCCGGGATATATCAACGCAGAAAAGCTCAACATCGGGGCGCTCCTGAGCAATAAGGGAGCTCTTTCTTCCGGGGGCGGCACACGCATCAAGAACGCACGAAGACTCCGGCAAAAGCTTTACAAGCTCAAGAACGCCCACCGCCGTGTTCTTATCCTGGATGGAGAATAAGCCTTCCTCATACTCGTCCGTCCTCATAACGGGGTAAACCTTTGCCAGCTTCACAAAGGGATAATCCACAAGTTCTCCGTCAAACCGATACTTTTCTTTAAAGGTAAAAAGCAGTTTTTCCGGAGTTATCCTTTTCGTGTTAGCCCTTACAGTCATAAAGGGAAGCTTGTTCATCTCCTCCATAAGCCGGAGCGCCTCCTCCTGTCCGAACTCCTCCACCATCTTGCGGGCCGCCCATCTCGGAAAGAACTGATACCAGAAGGCATAGTCCTCAAAGCTTTTAACGCTTCCCCCTTTGAACTTCTCTATCTTACGCAGGACAAAGAAAAGCCTTTTCAGCAAGCCCTCCCTCGTCTTACCGAGGATGAAGTTCCTTATGAGGTTGACCAGATGATAGGGATTTTTCCTCTCAAAATAGACGAGGTAAGCACACACCCTGAGGGAAGCTCTCAACAGCATGGAAGACTTTGAAAGGGGTTCGTTCTGGGAAAGCTCTATTATCTCGTTTATCACCCCCCACTTTCTTCCCACCTCGTTGGTGATTACCGTGGCTATCTCCCTTGCCTTCTGGGGAGCAGGGTGGTTTTCAAATATCTGTTCCCTCGCAAGCACCAGGTCCCGGTTTCTTTCCAGAACCTCTGCAACCCTTATGGAAAGCTCTAAGGCCTTTGCGTATGTAGCCTTCTTAATCTGCCGCTCTCCTCGTGAACAAAGTCCACCAGCCATCTGGCAACATCGGGGTCGGTATCCGGAAGAATACCGTGTCCCAGATTGAAAACATGGCCCGTAGCTTTTAAGCCGTCAAGCAAAATCTGCCGCACCCTCCCGGAGAGAAGGGCTTTCTCCATAAAAAGCGCGGACGGGTCAAGATTTCCCTGAACAGCTTTTTCCCCAACAGCATCCACAGCAAAGGAGAGCCTCTGCCTCCAGTCAACGGACACGGCATCACAGCTGTAGCGGGAAAAGAGGGAAAGCATACCGCACGTGCCCGTTGAAAAGTAGATGACCGGAATGCCGGTAGCGGCCACAGCCTCTATCAAACGCTGGGTGGGACGGAACATGAAGTGCTCGTAATCATCGGGAGAAAGAGCGCCTGCCCAGGAATCAAACACCTGAAAGGCATCAACGCCTGCCTTCTGCTGAAGGCGGGCGAAAGAGATGAGTATGTCAACCAGCCTGTCCACAGCCTGAGCAAAGATGTCAGGGTGCATATACATAAACTTTTTGGTGTTGTGGTAGGTCTTTGAGCCTCCCCCTTCAATCACGTAGCTTATAAGGGTAAAGGGCGCTCCGCAAAAACCGATAAGCGGTTTATCGGGTATCTCCCGCTTAACACCCTTTATTATATCCGCAACGAACCCCAGATGTTCCTCCGCAGGGTAGGGCACTATCATCTCCGGCAGTTCCGAAAGAGGACGGCGGCACTCAATAACGGGTCCCTTCTTCTCCACGAGCTCAACGCTCACTTCCCCAAGAGGAAGCAGGGGCACGAGAAGGTCAGAAAACAAAATAGCGGCGTCAACCTTGAGTATCCTTATGGGAAGCAGAGTAACCTCAACGGAAAGCTCAACATTCCGGCACAGCTCAAAAAAGTCCTTCACCCTCTTCCTTATAGCCCTGTATTCGGGAAGAAACCTCCCCGCCTGTCTCATAAACCAGACCGGTGTGTAATCGGTGCGTTCTCCTTTAAGTGCCTTTATCAGCTCCACCTTCCATCTCCTTTCTCATTTTTACGGGAATGTATTTGCAGTAAGGCTCCTCTTCAAGGTAATCACCGTAAACGGCGTAAGCCCTTGCCCTGCAACCGCCGCAAATACTTATGTATTCACACTTTCCGCATCTGCCTTTATACTTAGAGAAGTCCCTTATGTCGTTGAACAGGGGCGAGTTGAACCATATCTCTTTAAAGGATGTTTCAAAGACATTGCCCGCCGCAATAGGAAAATAACTGCACGGCTTAACATTACCGAAGCAGTCAACAAGGGCAATGGACTGCGCGGCAACACAGCCCTTGCCGCCCCCCGTTGAAAACTTCAGGTTTCTCCTTTCGTATTCTATACCGTGCTTTCTGGCAAGCTGACGGCATATCCTGTAATACTGGGGCGCGCAGGTGGGTCTCACGAGCATCTCCTTCTCCTCAAGCTCCATGAAGAAGTGCCACTCCAGTATCTTCTCGTAATCCTCAGGGCTTATAAGCTCTGACATAACCTCTTCTCCCCTTCCCACGGGGACTATCATAAACATATACCACGCCACGGCACCCAGTGATTTGGCTAATTTATACACATTTTCTATGTCGTGCTGGTTCCTCTTGGTAAAGGATGAGTTTATCAGAAAGGGAATGCCGTGCTTTTTGAAAAGCCTCACGGCGTTCATGGTGCCTTCAAAGGCGCCCGGCTGTCTGCGGAAGTTGTCGTGTATCTCGGGGGTTGAGCCGTCAAGGCTCAGAGAAACTATCCTTATACCGGAAGCCTTCATCTTTTCGCACACCTCATCGGTGACCAGTGTGCCGTTTGTAGCCATGCACATTCTGAATCCCTTATCGGTGCCGTATCTGGCTATCAGCTCCCAGTCCTCCCTCAAAAGCGGCTCGCCGCCCGTCAGGACTATGGTGGGGGAGCAGAACTCGGCAAGCTCATCAAGAAAAGCGTAAGCACGCTCAAGAGTGAACCTGCCGGGGTCGCTTGACACGGTTGAAGCGGAACGGCAGTGTATGCAGTTGAGGTTGCAGGTGCCTATAATCTCCCACGCAAGCCACTTGGGTATAAACTCCTTCATCTTCACCTCGGCGAATAGTTTCGTAATTTTTATTTGTAAAGCGTTGTTTTTTCAAGCTTGAAGCTGTAATTAATAATTTCACAGCCACTTTGGAGGTGGTATCGTGGGAAAAAGATTCGTTGTTTTCACCGTGGGAAGGGACAAACCCGGAATAGTGGCGGGTATAAGTGAGGTCCTCTACCAGCTGGGATGCAACATAGAAGACTCTTCCATGACCATATTGAGGAATCAGTTTGCCATGATACTGATTGTAGATGCTCCCGACGAAGTTGCAAGAAATAAGCTGGAAAAAAGCCTATCCATCCCATGTGAAAGACTGGGGCTTGAGCTGTTCGTAAAAGAGGTCAATTCAGAAGACATGATACCCCCTGCCGTCAAGACCCACTGCCTCATCAAGGTTTTCGGCGAGGACAAAACCGGTATAGTTTACAAGGTCTCAAAATACCTTGCATCAAAAAGGATAAACATCGCCGATATGAGAACCAAACTGTCAGGTGGAGAGAAGAAGCTCTATGTGATGCTCATTGAAGCGGAGATTCCGGAAGATGTGGATGTGGAATCCATGAAACGCGAGCTTGAGAAGATAGCGGAAGAGCTTGAGGTTGACCTCATAGTGGAAGAGGTTCCCACCATTCACATGTAGGAGGAAAGGCTTTGGCTGTTAGAAAAGTGGTAACCTATCCCGACCCCATCCTCAGAAAACGCTCCAGAGAGGTAACCCACATAGACGAAAAGGTGAATCAGGTTATACAGGATATGCTTGACACCATGAACCACTACGGCCACTCTATAGGCATATCCGCTCCCCAGATAGGAGAAAACCTGCGTATAATATGCGTTGACGTTTCACGAAGCCCTCACTACAAGAAAAAGAACCACGGACTCATCGTCCTGATAAACCCCGTTATAACCTGCGCAGAAGGAGAGAAGGTGGTAAGGGAAGGGTGCCTCAGCGTTCCCGACTTCGTGGGGTATGTGAGAAGAAACCGTTTCGTAACGGTAAAAGGCTTAACCCCTGACGGCAAAGAGGTTGAGATAGAGGCAAAGCACCTTGAAGCGGTAGCCTTACAGCACGAGATAGACCACCTTGACGGGATACTCTTTATTGACCGGGTGGACTCCGCAAAAAGCCTTATGAAAAGAGCAGACCTGGTCAAAAAGGGTTAAATCCGCGAAAAGGCGTCAAGGTCAAGAGCATCTCTTTCCCCCCTTTCAAACCTGTATGAAGCAACGTATGCCACCATAAGGGCATTGTCGGTGCAGAGCCCCGGAGAGGGAAAGTGACAGCTTATACCAAGCTCTCCTGAACACCGGCAGAAGGCCTCTCTCAACCTTGAATTGCAGGCAACTCCTCCGGACACCACCACGCTTTTCACCCCATAATCTGAAGCGGCTTTAAGCGTCTTTTCCACAAGGGCTTTCACCACCGCCTCTTGAAAAGACGCGGCAATGTCCGCCTTAACAGCCTCATCTGACAAATCGGGGTTTTCCCTCTTCAAATACATCATAACGGCTGTCTTGACACCTGAAAAGCTGAAGTTGTAGCCATCAACCCTTGAAACGGGGAACCTGATGCGCGAAGGGTCTCCTTTTTTTGAGATGGCGTCTATCACGGGTCCCCCGGGATAACCCAGACCGAGAAGCTTCGCCACCTTGTCAAAAGCCTCTCCCGCCGCATCGTCAAGGGTTTTCCCCAGAAGCTTCATAACCCCGTAATCCTCCACGAGAAAGAGATTGGTGTGCCCTCCGGATACCACGAGACAGACGAAGGGAAACTCCACTTCACGCTCAAGAAAGACGGCAAAAGCGTGAGCCTCAAGGTGGTTTACGCCTATCAGCGGTATATCTTTCCCGAAAGAGAGTCCCTTGGCAAAGGTAAGCCCCACCAGAAGCGAGGGAACGAGTCCGGGACGGTTGGTAACCCCTATACAGTCAATATCTGAAAGGGATATCCCCGCCTCACTCAGAGCCTTGTGGGTAAGGGGCAGGATGTTGTCGAGATGCTTTCTCGCCGCAAGCTCCGGAACCACTCCACCGAAAATGGAGTGTATCTTCACCTGAGAAGAAAGCAGATTGGCAAGGGGCTCTTTCCCGTCCTTTAAAACGGCCACCCCCGTATCGTCACAGGAACTTTCAATGCCCATCACCAGCATCGCTGTCTCCCGTAAATCTGTATTTCTGAAGTTTTTTAGGCACATACCACTTCTCAAAGTTATACCATATCCCCGCCTTCTTTAACTTCACATTTCTGAAGCGCCTGTGGAGAATTGAGAGGTTATCCGGCACATACAGAAAGGTGTAAGGATAATCCTCGTAAATCAGCCTTTGAATCTTATGGTAGAGCTCAGCCCGCTTTTTCCTGTCAAAGATGCGCCTTGCCTCTTCTATAAGCCTATCCACCTCCGGGTTCTTATAGCCCACGAAGTTGAACTCTCCCGGTTTCGTCTTTGAAGAATGCCAGATGTCGTAAGGGTCCGGGTCCGCACCGAGAGACCATCCCAGAATGATAGCCTGAAAGTTTCTGTCGTATATGGCCCTCAACAGCGCCTGCCACTCAAGCACCCTTATCTTGACCTTAACCCCCACCTGAGCCAGCTCATACTGTATAATTTCGGCGGTATTAATCCTCTGGCTGTTCCCCTGATTGGTCACAATGGTAAACTCAAAAGGCTTTCCGTCTTTATCAAGGACGCCGTCGCCGTCGGTATCCCTCCATCCTGCTTCAGCCAGAAGCTCCTTTGCTTTTTTCGGGTCGTAGGGTAGGGGAGAGAAAGAGGTATCGCACGCCCAGCTTGAAGGGGGGAAGATACCGTTGGAAACCTGTCCCAGACCGAGGAGCACAACATCAACTATGAGCTTTCTGTCAATGGCGTAGGTGAGGGCTTTCCTCACCCTTTTATCGGAAAAGATGGGAAGCCTCAGGTTGTAGCCAAGGTAGGTATAAACCAGAGCGGGATACCTGAACTTCCGAAAGTTCTTCCTGAAGAACTCGGTGTTTGTCTGCCTCTTATACTGGAAAGGAGTCAGCCCCATGTAGTCAAGGTTGCCTGATGCAAGCTCAAGAAACATGGTGGCGGAATCCGGTATTATCCTGTAGATAACCCGGTCAAGATAGGGCCTGCCCCTGAAATATCGGGGATTCGCTCTGAGGACCAGTTTCTGTCCGGTCTTCCAGCTTTCAAGAATAAAGGGACCCGTTCCCACCGGATGCCTGTTAAAGCCTGTGGTGTTGAGGTCCTCGTTTTTGAGAAGGTGCTCCGGAATAATTCCCATGGTCCAGGAGGAAAGGGCCGGAGCAAAGGGATACTTGTAAGTGATTCTCACCGTGTAATCGTCTATCACCTCAAACTTTTTGATAAGCTCAAAGTCTCCGCTGTAAGGGGTTGCCACCTTGGGGTCAACGAGCTTTTCGTAGGTAAACTTCACATCCCTTGCGGTAAAGGGCTTTCCATCCTGCCAGAGCACCCCTTTTCTCAAGTGAAACACTATAACCCTGCCCCCGTCTTCTATCTCCCAGCTTTCGGCAAGGTCCCCCACGAGATTCAAATCGCCGTCATACTTCAAAAGACCGTTGAAGACAAAACCGGAAATGGTAGCGGAAGCCGAATCCGAGGCAAGAAGCGGAATAAGCCTCTTCGGTTCTCCGATTGAGCCCAAAACTATGGCATCACCATAGTCCTGAGCATATACCGCCGAAAAGAGCAACAAAAACAGAAAAAAGGTTAAAAAGGCTTTTACTTTACCTTTTTCCATTCACCGAAAGGCTCTTTCCACTCCAGTTTGCCCTGCAGGAACTCTTCAAGGGCAACGAAATACTCCTTCACGAATCTGGACTCCACAAGGGGTTTGTCCCCCTGATTAATCATCCTCGCTCTTTTAAAGAGTATCACCGCAAGTCTGTATCTTGAATCAACATGCTCAAGGGCATCGTTTATCAGCTTCACCTTATCTATCATATCACGCCTCCTTCTTGGCTAAAACGCCGTGTTTAACAAACCTTTCCCAGTAAACCACTATGGGACTTGCTATAAATATGGAGGAATATGTACCCACGATTATACCAACGGTCAAGGCCAGAGCAAATCCCCTTATCACCTCGTTCCCAAGAATGAGCAGGGACAAAACGGCAAATAAAGTAGTGAGGGAGGTAAGAAGGGTTCTGCTCAAGGTTTCGTTAACGCTGATGTTGATAATCTCTTCAATGGTAGAGCCTTTGCCCTTGGCCATGTTCTCCCTTATCCTGTCGTAAACCACTATGGTATCGTTTATTGAATAACCCAGTATGGTAAGAAGCGCCGCAAGAATCTGAAGGTCCATCTGAAGCCTGAAAAGGGCAAAAACCCCCGCCGTTATGGTGACGTCGTGAAAGAGGGCAAGGATAGCACCAATGGCAAATCTGAACTCAAACCTCCAGGATATGTATATCAGCATGGCTATGAGTGAGAGTATAATTGCCTTTATACCTTTTCGTTTGAGCTCTTTACCCACCTTGGGACCTACCATCTCTATACGCCTTATCTCAAAGTTATTTCCATAAAGCTTGGCTATGGCTTTCTTTGCCTTTTCCTGAAGCCCTTTAAGCTCTCCAGAACTCTGAGGCGTTCTTATGAGAACCTCGTTGGGACTTCCAAAAGACTGAATGGTAAAGTCTTTAAAACCGGCTTCCTTCAACGCCTGTCTGAGCTTGTCAAGGTCGGGCGGCTCTTTAAACCTTACCTGTATAAGGGTTCCACCTGCAAAATCCACGCCGTAATTGAAAAAACCGCCTATGGTCAGCTTGTTGTATATCATGCTTCCGATTGAGATGGCTATAAGAATAAGCGATACGGTTATCGCCTTTTCCTTAAAGGACATAAAGTCAAATCTCGTCCCCGGCTTTATAATCTCAAAAAAGCCCATTTTATCCCCCTTATATGCTCAACTTCTTTATACCAAACTTGTCCACCAGCAGTTCAAACACACCCCTGCAGAAAACTATAGCCGTAAACATACTGGCAAGGATACCTATGCTCAAGGTTACGGCAAATCCTTTTATGGGTCCCGTTCCATACTGGAAAAGTATCACAGCCGCAATCAGGGTGGTTATGTTGGCATCAAGTATGGTTATGGTCGCCCTCTCAAAACCGGCTTCAATGGCGGCTCTTATGGTCCTTCCAAGCCTCAGCTCCTCCCTTATCCTTTCAAAGATAAGCACATTGGCGTCCACAGCCATACCTATGGTGAGCACTATTCCAGCAATTCCCGGAAGGGTCAGAGTAGCTCTGAACGCGGCAAGAGCTCCGAGAATGATAATCATGTCAAGGATAAGGGCTATATCAGCGATGATACCGGAAAGCCTGTAGTAAACAGCCATAAACAGCATAACCACTATAAGACCAACCACCGCCGCTCTGAACCCTTTCTTTATGGAATCCATACCGAGAGAAGGACCCACGGTCCTGTTTTCCAGAATCTTAACGGGAGCGGGAAGGGCACCGGCTCTCAAAACTATGGCAAGGTCGTGAGCCTCCTCAAAGGTGAAGCTACCGGTAATGCTCGCCTCTCCCCTTAATATGGGCTCCCTTATCACGGGGGCTGAATAGACGGTGTTATCAAGAATAATGGCAAGCCTTTTGCCCACATTTTGCGATGTAATCTGGGCAAAAATCTTGGTGCCTATCTTGTCAAACTTTATGGCCACATACGGCTCGTTGGTTCGGGGGTCTATCATAACCCTTGCGTCAACCAGATGGTCTCCTGTGAGCAGGGTCTTCTTCTTCACGAGATAGGGTATCTTTTTTATCACCCTGCCCTGCTTGTCCACCACCCTGCCGTAAAGTATTTCGTCACCCTCAGGAATTTTACCCGCCAGAGCCTCGTCAACGGAATGCTCCTCATCAAGAAGCTTAAATTCAAGTCTTGCCGTTCTTCCAATTATCTTTATCGCCCTTTCCGGGTCCTTTATGCCCGGTATCTGAACGATTATCCTGTCCTTTCCTGCCTTCCTTATCTCGGGCTCTGTCACTCCAAACTCGTCAATTCTGTTTCTTATCACCTCAAGGGTCTGGTCTATGGCGTTCTCTTTTATCCTCTCTATCTCTTTGTCCTTGAGGGTAACCACTATGGTATCGCCTTCAATCTTCTTTATGGTGAGAGCGCCTATCTTCTCTATAACCTTTTTTGCTTTCGGCAAATCTTCCGAAAGCAAAAGCTTGATAACAATGTTCTTCCCTTCCCTTTTGACTTTATCAACATCCACTTTGGCTTTTCTCAGCTCTTCCTCAATTATAAGAGCGTATTTGTCCAGGTCAGACTCTATGGCTTTGTCAAGGTCCACACCCAAAACGAGATAGACTCCGCCCTTCAAATCCAGACCGAGCTTTATCTTCTCCTTCTTCCCCGAAAGGGGACTCAAATAGATGAGACATGCGGCAACCACTATAAAAACGAGTCCAAGCCTCCACGTATAACCTTTCATCTTATTTCTCCGCTGACTTTCTTTCCTTTTTCTCAAGAATAGCCGCTATGGCGTTTTTACTTACCTCAAGTTTGGTGTTCTCATCAACCTTTATAATCACAGTGTTCTCACCCACATGGGTGATAACTCCGTGTATTCCTCCTATCGTCACTACCTTATCGCCTTTCTGCAGGCTTTCTATCATCTTTTTGTGTTGCTTCTGCCTCCTCTGCTGAGGAAAGATAAGAATAAACCAGAAGACCACAATTATGAGTATGATAGGCAAAAGTCCCATAATTCCACCGGGCCTGGGCGAACCCTGAGCGGCATAAGCAACAGCTGTAAAAAGTGCCAACATCTCTATCCCTCCCTATTTTTTACGTGCGGCTCATTGAATACCAGATATATCAACGAATTGTCAATTTAAAGGCTTCGTGCTAAAAATTTTGAGCTATGATTTTGTCCGTTCCTCATAAAATTTGTGAGAATGTGTGGGCTCTGGGAAACAGGGCTTTTCCCTCCTTTCTGCTCAGGACTCCGAATGGCCTTTACATTTTAGAGCCGGAGCTGAGCTGTAACCTCAGTTTGATTGAAAAACAGCTTAAAACAATAGGGTTTTCCCTGAAAGAGATTGACGGCTGTATAGTGCTACACGAGCACTATGACCACGTAATGATGGTGCCCGGCTTGAAAGCTCTTAATCCAGAAATTGAGATTTTCGTCCCCTTAAAAAGCGAAAGATTCCTTCAAAAAGAAAGCCTTCTTGCCTACAGGCTTTTTGATGAATTCACCTGCGAAAAGCTCAACCTCCCTACAGCCGAAACGGAGACAAAAATGGGCTTCAATACCTATGATGAGAGCACGCATATTGATGGGATAGAGTTTATACACACACCGGGGCACAGCCCGTTTTCCTACACGGCACTTTTCAACGGCACAGCCTTCGTTTCAGATGCCGCGGGGTTCTGGGGAGAAAAGCTCAAGTTTCCCCTATACTTTCAGAGCTTTGAGCGCTACATTGAAAGCATAGAAAAGATAGCCAAAATCAGGCCTCACACCGTTATAACGGGACACTTCTCTTATTTTTCCAAGGATGAAGCCGACAAGATGCTGAAAGAAAGCATAAAAATGGCCGAGCAGTTGAAAAAAAGGCTTGAAGGCAAAACCCTTGACGAGGAAACCGTAAAGACACTTTACCGGGAGATATACAGAGACGAATTCCTCCTTTACCCGGAAGAGGTTATAAAATCCGTTGCCAGATACATCATTAAAAGGTCAGTAGAGGTTTAAAGCTACATGAACATCCTCTTCGCCGTCAAAACCGCCCTGAAGGTCTTCGTTATCCTTTTCGTGGGGCTCTCAGGAGCAAGGTATCTGGAAAGGAAAGGGCTTTCCCGCATACTTGAGAAAAAGTTTGCGGGAATACTGAAAAGGGCAGGCATTCCGGAAGCCCTCATCATGCCTTTTGTAACCGCATTTTTCGCAGGATTTGCTGGAGAAGCTCTGGTTGCCATCTCCTTTGAAAAGGGAAAAATCACGGAGAAAGAGATTATACCGGCAATGATGCTCATAGACTTTCCAATATACACCTCATTCGTGCCGCTTCTCACGGGCATCACCGTTCCTCTGGCGGGCAAAGTTGGGTTGATGTATATAGGACTCCAGCTTGTGGTAAGCTTCATCATGAGCCTGACCGGCGCCTTTATTTTCTGGATAAAAAAGGGAAAAACGGCAAAACAGCAGGTCTTCACGGTGGAAAAGCTAAAATCCAAGAAAGAGAGCATAGTGAAAGAGTCGCTTTTTATTTCGCTCAGGATAACGGGAATAGTCTTTGTGGCACTTGTTGCCATCTCATTTTTGTATAAATGGGGGGTGATAAACACCATAACGAACCTCATAAACCACGTGAAAATTCCCTTCTTTGAACCGGAGATGGCTCCCATTGCGGCGGCTCACGCCTTCCACATAGCAGCGGCGGCAGCGGTTGCGGGGAAACTGGTTAAAGAAGGGCTTTCTCCAACCACAGCCGTGCTCGGTATGATGTGGGGCAACCTCATAGGAACTCCTATAAGAGGGGCAAGGCTCGTGATACCGAGGTATTCTGCTATGTTCGGCTTCAGAAGGGGAGTAAAAATATGGCTCATCAATCAGGGATACAGGGCTTTTCTGGTATTCCTCACAATAGTTGCCGTCTCACTTATCAAAGGCTTTTGATTTTGCCCTCCCTGAGAAGCCTCTCAACAAGGTGGTCTATCATTCCGAGCTCCTTCCATCCTTTAGCCCGCAGTTTACAGCTGTCACACCTGCCGCAGGGAACTTCATCCCCGTTGTAGCACGAGATAGAATAGGAGTAATCGGCTCCCAGAGAAAGTCCCAGTTTGATGATTTCGCTTTTCGTTTTGTCAATAAGGGGAGCGTGTATTTTAAAATTTTTTCCCTCTGCACCGAGTCTGGTTCCAAGATTTACGGCATTCTCCATAGCCTGAAGAAACTCTCTCCTGCAGTCGGGATAGCCGGAAAAATCAACGGCATTCCATCCACCAGCCAAATCCAGAATCTCCTGAGTCTCGGCGTATGCCGCGGCAATTGAGATAAGGATGCCGTTTCTGAAGGGAACATAGGTGACGGGAATGCCGGAAGAGAGTATCTCATCTTCCTTACGCTCGGGAACGGGAATGTCGTCGGTAAGGGCAGAGCCGCCTATCTGGGTAAGGTCTATCTCAAATATTTTGTGCTTCACGCCGAGTCTTTCCGTTATTTTTCTGGCAAATTCAATCTCCACGCTGTGCCTCTGTCCGTAATCAAAGGTGATAGCCTGAACGCTTTCAAAGTTGTCCAGAGCCCAGTAAAGACAGGTGGTGGAATCAATCCCCCCCGAAAAAATGACGAGACAAGCTTTCCTTTCCATTGCTCTCCCCGTATATTTTTGTTTTATAAATAGCCCAAATTCTGCAGGGAGGTAAAGAATGGACCCGAGAATAAAAAAGTGGGCAGAGCTTCTGGTCAGATACTCGCTGGAGATAAAGGAGAAAGAGATTGTCCTGATAAGGGGAACCCCCAACTGCCAGCCGCTGGTGAAGGCGTGCTACGAGGAGGTCCTGAAAGCGGGAGCCTATCCCATGGTGAGACTCTCCTTTGACGGGCAGTCCTACATCTTTTACAAGCTTGCAGAGGAGCACCAGTTAACCCACATAAGCGAAATAGACAGGGTAACGGCTAAAACCATACACGGATTGATATCCATAATAGGGGAGAGCAACACAAAAGAGCTCACCAACATTCCCCACGAAAAGATAGCAAAGTCCAGAGCCGCCTACAGGCAGATAAGGGACATACTTGATGAAAGGGAGCTGAAAGGAGAATTCAGGTGGGTTCTCACCGCATATCCCACAACAGGCCTTGCTCAGGACGCAGAGATGTCCACGGAGGAGTTTGAGGAATTTGTGTATGAAGCCTGCGGGCTTAACCACGAAGACCCTGTGGCTTACTGGAAAGGTGTGGCGGAAGAACAGCAGAGAATAGTGGACTACCTGAACGGTGTCAAAACCTTAAGATATGTGGGGAGAGAAACGGAGCTCACGGTGAGTGTGGAAGGCAGAAAGTGGATAAACTGTAAAGGTGAAAGAAACATGCCCGACGGTGAGGTCTTCACTTCCCCGGTGGAAGACAGCGCTGAAGGCCACATATACTTTGACTTTCCGGCGGTCTATTCGGGTGTTGAGGTAATCGGGGTCAGGCTCAAGTTTGAAAAGGGCAAAATCGTGGAAGCGAAAGCGGAAAAAGGCGAGGAATTTCTGAACAAGATGCTGGATACCGACGAAGGGGCAAGGTATCTGGGAGAGGTGGCTTTCGGACTGAACAGGGGCATAAAAAGATTCACAAAGGACATACTCTTTGACGAAAAGATAGGGGGCACCATTCACATGGCGGCTGGTGCGGCTTATCCGGAAACAGGTGGGAAAAACAAGTCCGGACTTCATTGGGACTTCATCAAGAGTATGAGAGACGGCGAAGTTTACGCCGACGGAAAGTTAATCTATAAAAATGGAGAATTTCTTATATAAAACGGGGGGAGAGATGGAAGCAGTAACACACACAGACATAAAGGAACTGAAAAGGCTCTTTTCAGGAAAGGTGAGGGACATATACGAGGTGGATTCCGACAGACTCCTGATAGTTGCCACCGACAGGATATCCGCCTTTGACGTGGTCTTTAACGAGGGGATTCCGGGAAAAGGTCAGGTTCTAACCAGAATCTCCAACAAATGGTTCTCCATGGTGGAATACCCTCACCATCTCATCTCAACGGAACCGGAGAAGGAACTCCCATTCCTTTCAAGCTATCCGGAGCTTGAGGACAGGTGTGTTCTGGTCAAAAGGCTGAAGCGCATTGACATAGAGTGCGTGGCAAGGGGATACCTTTTCGGCAGTGCCTACAAGGACTATGTGAAAACGGGAAGTGTGTGCGGTATAAAACTTCCTCCCGGTTTAAGGCTTGCGGAAAAGCTTCCGGAACCCATCTTCACGCCTGCAACAAAAGCCGAAACGGGACACGACGAGAACATCACCCTTGAAGAGTTCAGAAAGAGGGTGGGAGACGAGATTGCCGACTACCTTGAATCCACAACTCTCGCCATCTACAGATGGGCGCACGACAAGCTTTACGAAAAGGGAATTATCCTTGCCGACACCAAGCTGGAGTTTGGCACGGACGACGAAGGCAACATCTATATAATAGATGAACTCATCACTCCCGATTCATCAAGGTTCTGGGAAAAGAAAAGCTATAAAGTAGGCATATCCCCTCCAAATTTTGATAAACAGTTCATCAGAGATTATCTGGAGACCCTTGACTGGAATAAACAGCCTCCTCCACCGCCTCTGCCGGAAGAGGTAATAAAAAAGACCATTGAAAGATACAAAGAGATAGAGAAGATTATCCTTTCGCTATGAGTGAAGAAAGCTGTTTTCGCGGAAGCTGGAAAGATATACCGGACACACTGTTTGAGAAGACCTCCATTGCCATAGGCAACTTTGACGGTGTCCACCTGGGCCATCAGAGGCTCATAAAAGATGCTCTGAATGCGGCAGAAGAGAAGGGGCTTACTCCCGTTGCCCTCACCTTTGAGCCTCATCCTCTAAAGGTTTTAAAACCGGAAGCGGCTCCTCTGCTTCTTTCCCCTCTATCAGAAAAGGTGAGAATAATACGATTTTTAGGCATGAAACACGTGGTTGTCCTTAACTTTTCAGAGGAGCTTTTCTCCCTATCACCGGAAGAGTTTGCAGAAGAGGTGCTTTTGAGAAAGCTGAAAGCAAAGTTTGTGGTGGTAGGGGAAAACTTCAGATTCGGGAAAAACAGGGAGGGGGATAGAGAAAGGCTCGTGGCTCTGGGAAAGAGGCTGGGATTTGAAGTCTTTATACAGCCTCCGGTAATATCAGACGGGCTTCCCGTAAGCAGCACCAGAATAAGGCGGATACTGAAACACGGAAAGGTTGAAGAGGCGTGGAAGCTTCTGGGAAGACCCTTCAAAATCACGGGAAAGGTGGTAAAGGGTGAGGGAAGGGGAAGAGGTCTGGGCTTTCCCACCGCCAATGTTGACGCCGAAAACGAACTTATACCCAAAACAGGGGTGTATGCCGTTTTCGTTGAAGCAGAAGGAAGGCTGTTAAAAGGTGTTGCAAACATAGGATACAACCCCACCTTTGGAGGGGAAAAGCTTTCCATTGAAGCGCACATTTTTGATTTTAGTGAGGATTTATACGGAAAAAAAATAGGTATATATTTAATAAAGAGATTGAGAAGCGAGTCCCGTTTTGCTAATGTAAGTGAATTGATAAAAGCAATAGAAAGAGACGTGAAATGCGCAAAAAGAATTTTGGAGTGGGAAGTGTTGTCCTTTTTCTACTCGTATTTCTATGCTTAAAAGCAGAAGTCTTTGCGGCTTTCACCACTCAGGGAATCAATTATTGGTCCGCCCCTGACCACACGAGAATAGTTCTTCCTCTTTTAAGAGAATCCAGACCGGAAGTGGTCTATCTCTCACATCCGTCAAGAATCGTCATAAAATTTAAATCCCCCATAAGAGGCAGGATAAAAACCACTACAAAGGTTAAAGACTCGCTGGTTGACAGAATAGTGGTATCCAGAAGAGGCAATAGAAACACCGTCACCATTTTTCTCAAAGGAAAATTTAACTACAGGGTTTTCACACTGAGAAAGTTCAGAAACCGCCCGTTCAGAATAGTGGTTGACGTGCTAAAACCCAGAAGCCTCGTGGAAAAGCAGAGAAAAGAGCGGATTATGAAAGCGGCTCAATACAAGCTCAAAAGAAAATACATAGTGGTTCTTGACCCGGGACACGGCGGAAGTGACCCCGGAGCCATTGGAAACGGCATATACGAAAAGAAGATAGTGCTTGACCTTGCAAGAAGAGTGGCACGCTATCTTAAAAGAGACCCGAAATTTGGCGTCTTCCTCACAAGGGGCGGAGACTACTACGTCCCTTTAAGAAAAAGGGTTGAGATAGCCCACGACTACAACGCTGACATCTTCGTCAGCATCCACACAAACTCAGCCCCTGTCAAGAGCCTGAACGGAATTATGGCTTTTGTGCTTTCGGAAAGGGGGGCGAGAAGCTCCCTTGCAAGAATGCTGGAAAACATTGAAAACACTGAAGAAATGGTGAAAGACATAAAACTCGCCAAAAGCAGAAGAACCAACAAAGTGGTCCTGGATGTGGCTCACGACTTTTCCGTGGTAGAAGGAGAAAGGCTTGGAAGATACATACTTGAATACACCTCAAGCCTTTGCGGCTTCACGAACAGGGGCATAAGAAAGGCAAGCCTTGTGGTGCTGAAAAACCCCGGAATCCCATCCATACTGCTGGAGGTAGGATTTCTTTCCAACAAAAAAGATGCTGCTCGCTTGAAAAATCCTTCATTTAGAGAAAAAATAGCTTACAGCATCTATAGAGGTATAAAGGCGTATCTCGAATCAAAGAAAGAGATAATCGCCATGGGCAAGCGGATACACCTTGTAAAAAGGGGAGAAACGCTGTGGAAGATAGCAAGAATATATGGAGTTACCATAGAAGAAATCAGAAGGTATAACAGGTTAAAAAGCTCCATGCTGAAACCCGGCATGAAGCTTGCCATTCCTTAAAGAAAGGATTGCTGAGCTTATGAGAGACTTGGTTATTTCCAAGATAGAAAGCCTTGAAAATCTTCCCACTTTACCGGAGATAGTTACCGAGGTCATGAGAATAGTGCAAACCGACGATTTCTCAGTAAAGGAGCTCAAAAACATCATAGAGAAAGACCCGGTCTTAACGGCAAAACTTTTGAAGATAGCCAACACCTTCTACTACAACCCTTATGGAAAGGAGATTACCAGCACCGAAAGAGCCATTATTCAGCTTGGAACCAAAAATCTTCTGCCAATAGTGTTCGGATTGAGCCTGATAAAGGTTTTTACCATACAGGACGACTCCTTTGATGTTAAGCTTTTCTGGAAGCACTCATACACCTGCGCCCACATAGCCAAAAGAATAGCCAAATACTTTAACCTTCCCGACGCGGAAGCTTTCACAGCCGGTCTGCTGCACGATGTGGGAAAGATAGTGCTGTATATGATTTTCCCAAAAGACTACCTTAAAGCGATAGAGCTCACGGAAACGGAAAACATCCCGATGTTTGAAGCGGAAAGGCGGGTATTTGACATAGACCACGCAGAGGTGGGGGAGATACTTCTAAACAAGTGGCACATCCCCCAGCTCATAATAGAACCGGTGAGATACCATCACGAACCGGACAAAGCCCCCAGCCACAAATACTTTGCCGCTTTGATAAACATCGCAAACATCTTCACCAGAGCGTCAGGCCAGTATTTCGGAAAAGACACCTACGGGGTGGTTCTTGAAGAGACCCCCGGATGGTTAATTCTTAAAAAGCGGATAAAAGAAGAAGATGTGGAAGAGCTCATAATGCCTATAAACGATGATGTTGAAGAAGCCATAGAATTTGCTAACATCGCTTGGGGTTAAAGCCATGGAAATTTCTTACAAAGAGCTGGATGAGATAAGCAAAATCATCTACCGAACCAGCGGTCTATACCTGCAAAAAAGGGATAAAGACAAACTGCTAAAGTATATTGAAAAAAAGTTAGCAGAGGGCAGGTTCAGAAGTTTAGAGCACTTCAAAAAGGAGCTTGAGCATTCCAAAAGTGTGTTATACGAGGTGTTTGATGTTCTCACCATAAACGAAACATTCTTTTTTCGGCACAAGTCTCACTTCAATATACTTGAAAAGGAGATTCTCCCCAAACTTTTCAAGGAAAAGCAGAGCGTAAAGCTCTGGAGCGCTGCCTGCTCCACGGGAGAAGAGCCCTATTCAATGGCGATAACTGCCCTTGAAGTGATGGAGAAGCTGAAGATAAAGAAGACCGTCAGGGTTATTGCAAACGACATAAGCCAGAAGGTCCTCAAGGTGGCACAGGAAGGTGTTTACGGAAGCTATGCCATCAGATTTGTTCCGCCGGACATACTGAAAAAATACTTCATAAAACAGCCGGACGGTAAATACAAAATCTCTCCGAAAGTGAAATCCATGGTGAGATTCATGCATTTGAGTCTTACAGACGAAGCTGGAATGAAAAGGATTGGCAACGACATTGACGTAGTATTCTGCCGAAACGTGCTCATATACTTTGACATAGAATCAAGGAAAAAAGCCTTATCCCTGATACACTACAACATGAACAAGGGGGCTTATCTCTTTCTGGGTCCTGCAGAATCTGCAAGGGGATTGATAAAAGGGCTGAAGATAGTATTATTCCCCGGTGCGATAGTTTACTGCAAGGAGTAAGTTATGCCTTTTATAAAAGCTATCACCTTTGACTTTTGGGAAACCCTTTTCGGTTTCGTCTCCAGCGGTGTGCTTCAAAAAGTGCGTGAAGAAAGAACCAGAAGGCTTTCAGAGCTTTTAGGCATTTCGGAAAGCAGGGTTCTGGAAGTTTACGACAGGGTTATAGAAAGGCTTCACGCTCAAAGAGAAGCCACAGGATTTGAATTCACGGTAAAGGAAATGATGAAATCCTTCCTTGAAGAGGCAGGTTTTGAAACGGAAAAATACTTAAACGAATGCGAAAGGATATTTGTTGATGCCATATTCAAGCATTTTCCCGGGCCAAATCCGGGGGTTGAGGAATGCCTGAAGGAGCTGAAAAGCAAAGGATTAAAGCTTGCCGTAATATCAAACACCATACACGGTGAGGTGGAAAAGAGACTGCTCAAAGACTTCGGGCTTTCTCCCTATTTTGACGCAGTTGCACTCTCCTGTGAGCTTAAAGTGAGAAAGCCGAGGAGAGAGATATTTGAGTGGGTGCTGGGCAGACTGGGCACCAGAAGAGCAGAGACCTTACACATCGGAGACGATGCAAAAGCCGATGTTTACGGCGCTTTGAAAGCAGGACTGTGGGCGGCTCACTACGTTGAGGACAGAAAAAGTCCTCCTTCCCGTCTTGCCCACATAGTGGTGAAAGACTTCAGGGAATTTCCCGAAAAATTAGGAGTCATAAATGGAGAATAAACCCATAAAAGAGGTGCCCATCGTTGTCATAGATACGGAAACCACAGGGCTTGCCCACGATTCTTACATAATTGAGGTGGGAGCGGTAAAGCTTCTGGGAGACAGGCTCGTTGACACCTTCAGCACCCTCATAAGACCCCCCATACCCATTCCAAAAAAGGTCACCAAAATACACGGGATAAACGACTACATGGTGAAAGATGCTCCTACCTTTCCGTTTGTGGTGGACAAGTTTCTCTCATTTATAAAGGACTCCATTCTCGTGGCTCACAACGCTCCTTTTGACATGAAAGTCCTCACCGTAAACATTAAAAGGGCTGGAAAGAGACTGCCCACCAACCCCGTTCTGGACACATGCCGAATCTCAAGGTCGCTCTTTCCCGAACTCCGCTCCCATTCCCTGAAATACCTTGCCCTTTACTGGGGAAGCCCCTTCAAAGAACTACACAGAGCACTGTCCGACGCAAAGCACACCGCTTACGTATTCCTGTCCATACTGAAGAAGTGCGGATTCACCATGGATGACAGCGTGTCAAAGCTCTTCGAGCTTTTAGGGCCTCCCATATACTTCAAAGACTTTGAGCACATATATACACATCCAGACACGGAAGAGACGGATACGGTGCAGTTCATCATAAGGTGCATTGAAGCCGGCAAGAAGATAGAGCTGTTATACCACTGCGAGAACAATTTGGACTTGAAAAGAAGGGTGATTCCTCTTAACCTTTTTACTAAGCAGGAAATGCTGTATCTCAAAGCTTACTGCTTGATGGACGGAAGGGAAAAATCCTTCAGAATAGACAGAATCAAAAGGGTGAGGGTCTGGGAAAATGAAGTGGAAACTGGAACTGGGCACACCTGTTATTTTAGGTAATATGCTTCTCGTTCCCATAAAAGGCGAAAACGCCATAGAAGCTATCCCTCTGGACGAAGGATACGGCAGAGGGGTTAAGATAACCGAGACAGGGGTCATAGAGAAGGTTATACTGGAAAATCCCCTTGACGAAAGCATTTTCGTAATGGACGGAGAGGAGTTTCTTGGAGCCAGACAGGATAGGGTAGCGGTAACATCGGCTTTAATAAGCTCAAGGTGCTCGGTAGAATACCCTGTGGTCTGCATAGAGAAAGAGCGGTGGGAAGGTGAAAAAGAGCTGTTTGAACCCGGATTCAGCGCATTCCCCAAGCTGAGGCAGACCCTTACCTTTGAAAGAAGAAGCGCCTTTGAGGTTGACCAGAAAAAGGTGTGGAAGCAGGTGGAAACCAAGCTCACAACCCTGAAGGTAAACAGCCAGACCATGAGCATGCACGACACATTTAAGGAGAAAGAAAAGGAGATAAAGGACTATCTCTATTGGGAGCCGGAAGAGGAAACTGTTGGCGTTATGGCTTTCACAAGCCGCGGTTTTCTGTGCTGTGATATCTTCGGTTCAGCCGAACTCTTCGCCAGCCTGAAAGACAAGGTGCTTTCTGGATATGCTCTTGATGCCCTTGAAGACAGGATAAAAGGCAAACCCTTTGACATAGCAAGACACAAGCCGGAAGCCATTATGGAAGAGATATACAGCACAAAGAAGGAGAAAGAACATCCCTCTGTGGGAGTGGGTGTGGAAGAAATAGTAAAAGCCAGAAAGATAAAGGGCAAGATACTGAAAGATAGCGAAACCCTGATACATGCAACCTTTTTCCCGTCAAGATAGATGATTCCCCTCCAGTTAGGAAAGTATAAAATCAAAAAATGGCTCGGCGGCGGAAGATTCGGAGATGTGTATCTCGCCGAAGACACTCTGCTCAACAGGGATTTTGCCATCAAGGTGGCAAGAACAGGACATGCAGACATAGACGCCATACTGGACGAAGCGAGAACCCTTGCCGAGCTTAACCATCCAAATATAGTAAGGTTTTTCTCCGTTGACATGATTGAAAAAAGGCTGGTGATAGTCACGGAATATGTTGAAGGCAGAACACTCAGAGCTCTCCTGCAAAAGGAACGGTTCTTCTCAAAAGAGAAAGCGCTTCTTCTGGCGAGACAGCTTCTTGACGCTCTCAGCTTTGCCCATTCCAGAGGCATAATACACAGAGACATCAAGCCTGAAAACATCATCGTCTCAAAATCGGGAATAAAGCTTCTGGACTTTGGACTGGCAAAAGCCTTCAGCACGGACCCAAGCATGACCATGGGGGGAACACCTGCTTACATGGCACCGGAGACGTGGAAGGGCATCTTCACGGAAAAATCCGACCAGTGGAGTGCGGCTGTTGTTATTCTTGAGATGCTTACCGGAAAAAACCCCTTTATGTCTGAAAGCCTTGACGAACTGAAGGAAAAGGTCACGAAAGGAATTGATGTATCCGAACTTTTAGGCGACGAGGAGCTTGCAGAAATACTATCAAGGGCACTTGAGCCTGAAGAAAAGCTTAGATTCCCCTCGTGCAGGGACTTTTTGAAAGCTCTGGAGGGCAGAGAGGCAAACATCAGACCCTTAACATTTTCAACGAAAAAGCAACAGGGCATTATGGAAATGCTCACAGACGAACAGAGGGAAGCCGTTGAAAGCCCCCACAAAGACATACTGGTGGTAGGGGGACCCGGAACGGGAAAAAGCTTCTCACTCATAGCAAAAGCGGTAAAGCTGATAGAAAACGGAGTTTCCCCGAACGAAATTCTTATCACCACATTCAACATAAGGGGACTGAGAGAGATAGAAGGAAGACTTCAGAGATACATACCGGATTCCTACCACAACATATGGCTTGGAAACTTTCACCAGCTTGCACTGAGGATACTCCTCAGATTCGGATACCTTGTGGGACTTCCGGAGGAGTTAGAGGTGATTCCACCTTCCCAGAGGGGAACGGTAGCTAAAAGGCTTGCTGAAAAGGTCTCAAAAAGGGTGGGGGTGGCAGAGGAAGTGATAAAGGAGCTTGTCCTTAAAAGGTTTTACAAATCAAGGCTTGAGCTGATGGACAAAGAAGCCTTTGTTTCGTCAAATCAGGGAAGGTGGGGAGAGATACTTTCTGAGTTCTGGGACATGTATCACGAATACATCGCTAAAGAAAAGAAGATAGACTACGACGACCTTATATATTTTACGGCTCTTTTACTGAAGGAGTTTCCTGAGGTGGCAGACTTTTACCGAAACCGGATAAAACACTTTCTGATAGACGAGGTTCAGGACCTCAACAGGGCTCAGATATTAATTTTAGAGTCCCTGAGCAAAAACAATCACCGCTTCTTCACCGGAGACGACGACCAGAGCATCTATCAGTGGAGAGGAGCACATCCAGAATACATCAAAGAGCTTAAAGAGAGAGGCTTCAAGGTCTATAAGCTTACACAAAGCTTCAGACTGCACAGGGACTTAAGGGACGCCGCCTACAACCTCATTCAGAAGAACCTGAACCGGATACCAAAAATTTTCTGGACATCCAAAGAGGGAGACAGGTTTTACATGGACGTAAGGGCTTTAAAAACTCCGGGAGATGAGGCGGACTTTGTATGCGACATCATAGAGATTTTGCGAATAAAGGAAGGCTACAGCTACAGCGATTTCTGCGTGCTTTACAGGACCAACAGCAGGGGAAGGCTTATAGAGCAGTATCTCAAAAGAAGGAAAATCCCTTTTTCTTATCAGTTCGGCAGAACCTTTTATCAAAGAGAAGAGATAAAGCTTGCCATGGAAGTGCTTAAATACGCAGACAGAGGCTCCAAAATAGCCCTTAACAGGGTGCTGAACATGGCACACGCTGCCGGCTTTAAAAAGGCTGAGATTGACGAAAACCATCCATTTCACATTTTCTTAGACTCAATAAAGGGAAAGAAAAAGCCCTCAGAAGTGCTTGCAGGGCTCATGAAATTTTTTGGTAAAGCCCAAAAAGAGGAGCCATCAGAATCGGAATCCTCCATAGCACGGCTCACATCTATAGAAGAGCTTTACAAACAGGCACTTGATTTTGAGGAAAGAAGCAAAACGGGAAGCATATCCGCTTTTCTAAACCACCTGAAGTTTCTGGTGGATTCGGGACTTGCAGAGGAAGACGAAGGCGTGAGGCTTCTCTCCGTGCATGCGGCAAAAGGGCTGGAGTTTCCCGTAGTCTTTTTAGTGGGAATGGTGGAAGGAGAGTTTCCCCTTGCCAGGGCTCTGGGAATCCCTGAAGAGCTGGAAGAGGAGAGAAGACTCTGCTATACCGCCATAACCCGAGCCACAGACAAGCTTTTCATTACTTACTACAGATACTCGTCCAGATACTCCCGATTTGAAGAAAAGCCATCAAGGTTCATAAAAGAGATGCTCGCCATCTAAGCCGAAAGCGAAGCCAAAAACAGAACGCCTGCGGGAATAGGGTAGCGGTAGCCAAGGCACTTCATCTGACCCTTCAATAGTTGAAAGTTATCCCCGGACATTTACAGCCCCTCCAACAGGCTGTAAAAGCCAACTTTACCAGAACCCCTCCAGCATTTTCCACAGGACAACCAAGAAACCTCCTAAACATCACCACAAAAGGTTAACAGCGTAAATAGGTGTTTTTATTGAATGTTTTGCCATTCTCATGCTCACACACTTATGTTTGATAATGTATATTATGTAAAATAATTGATGCGGGTATGGGTTATAGGGGTGGTCTTTTCAGCCCCCGTAATTGGGTAACACGGGGGCTCAGAATTTTCGCTAAAGGAACGCTAAAAACGATTAAGAGGGGTCTGGGAAAATGAAAAATGATGTTGGCTTAAAGTCTGGTTTTCCTAAATTCTGTTTTGACCAGAAGGTCTGCAGACGCAACCTTTGCACTTTCTGGGACGAAAACCATTCCGATTGTCTTCTGGCGATGG
>JAADEW010000012.1 GCA_013153205.1 Deferribacteres bacterium
AGAAGAGAGGGTGTGAAGCTTTTTCTTAAAGGTTCAAAGTGTATGACGGACAAGTGTCCGCTGGAAAAGAGGAATTATCCTCCCGGTCAGCACGGCAGAAGGAGAGTTAAGCTTTCCGAATACGGTATTCGTTTAAGGGAGAAGCAGAAACTGAGAAGAATATACGGCGTTTCGGAAAGCCAGTTCAGGAAGTATTTTGATATAGCTTCTCGCCAGAAGGGATTGACCGGTGAAAATCTCATTAAGCTACTCGAAAGAAGGCTGGACAATGTGGTGTATAGGATGGGTTTTGCCACTTCTCGTCGTGATGCAAGACAGCTTATAGCCCACGGACATGTGAGGGTTAACGGAAGAAAGGTTGACATTCCCAGCTATCTCGTTAAGCCGGGAGATGTGATAGAGATAAAAGAAAAGAGCAAGAACCTTGATAGAGTTAAAAACGCTTTAGAGGTGTCTGAGTTTAGGGGTGTTCCCAGCTGGATGGAGGTTGACTACGAAAATCTGAAGGGTGTGTTTAAGGCTATTCCGGAAAGAGCCGATGTGCAGATACCCGTTAACGAGACCCTGATTGTTGAGTTCTACTCCAAGTAAAGGAGGCGGTTAATGTTTGATACTTGGAACTATATTATAAGACCAGCCAAGATTGTGATAGACCAATCCACCCTTAGCGATAGATACTGCAAACTCGTTATAGAGCCTCTGGATAAGGGATACGGTATCACCATGGGAAACGCTTTAAGGCGGGTGTTGCTTTCTTCAATACCGGGATATGCCGTTACTGCGGTCAAGATTGACGGTGTTTTGCACGAATTTTCGTCAATTCCCGGAGTTAGGGAGGATGTTACGGACATTATCCTTAACATAAAGGAACTCAATCTGAAGGGTGATGCGGAAGAGCCGGTGACCCTTCTCATTGAAGAGAGAGGACCCAAAAAGGTTTACGCCAAAGACATAAAGTGCCCCCCCAGCATAGAGATACTGAATCCTGATTTGCACATAGCCACTCTTGACTCGGAAAAGGCGGAGCTCAGAATGGAGCTTATCGTGGAGGAGGGTAAAGGATATCTCCCCACGGAGGAGAGGGACCTTCAGGATTATCCCGTTGGCACCATACTGGTTGATGCCGTCTTTTCTCCCATAACGAAAGTCAACTTTTCTGTTGAACCTGCGAGAGTGGGAAGGGCTACCGATTACGATAAGCTCATACTTGAGGTCTGGACCACGGGTGCGGTTTCTCCCGTGGAGGCGATAAAGATGGCCGCTCAGATACTGAAGGACCACGCTGACATCATCGCTTCCATAGATGTGGAGGATGTGGTTTCTGAAATCGTGGAGACCAAGAAGGAAGAGGCCGCCGCTACCGAGCTTGAGCAGAAGCTCAACATGGACATAGAGGACCTCAATCTTTCCGTCAGGGCTTACAACTGCTTGAAGAAGAAGGGAATAAATACGGTTAGAGAGCTCGTAAAGCTTACCCCTGAAGAGCTTATGGAGATGAAGAATTTTGGTAAAAAATCCCTTGAAGAGGTTAAAAAGGTTCTGGAATCTTTAGGGCTTTCCCTTGGTATGGAGCTGGATAAAGAACCGGAGGAGGCAAAATGAGACACAGAAAGAAAGTGGTAAAGCTCGGAAGAAAAGCCGAACACAGGAATATGATGATAAGAAACCTGGTTACCTCTCTTTTGAAGCACGAGAGGATAGAGACCACTACACCTAAGGCTAAGGCTATGAGGCCTTGGGTTGATAAGATGATAAACCTTGCTAAAAAAGGAGATTTGGCCAGCAAAAGAAGAGTCTTCTCTTACCTTACGGACAAAGAGGTGGCTTACAAAATAATTAAAGAGGCTCCCGAAAGATACAAGGATAGGAACAGCGGTTACACGAGAATCTACAGGGTTGGTTTCAGAAGAGGGGATAACGCAGAAATTTCCATAATTGAACTTGTTGACGCCAAGGTAGAGGAATCTTAACTTTTTGGTGTTTTGAGTAAGGTTATTATCGTTGGCGGTGGTTTAGCCGGGGCAGAGGCTGCCTTTGCAGCCTCTAAATTGGGTGTGGAAGTTGTTCTGTATGAGATGCGTCCTGAGCGGATGACCCCGGCTCACAAAACCCCTTATCTTGCCGAGCTTGTGTGCAGTAACTCTCTGAAGGCGGATACTCCCGATACTGCCTCCGGTCTTCTCAAAGCTGAGATGAGGCTTCTGGGTTCCATTGTGCTTGAGGCGGCAGAAGCGGCAAGAGTTCCTGCGGGAAAGGCTCTTGCGGTGGACAGGGAGGTTTTCGCAAAATACATAACCCACAGGCTGGAGTCGGCGGAAAACATCACCGTTATAAGGGAAGAGGTGAAGTCCATACCCCGTGAGAGGCCTTGTATCATAGCTTCGGGTCCTCTTACTTCTGATGCGCTGTCTCAATCCATAAAAGAGTTTCTGGGTGAAGACAACCTGAGTTTTTACGACGCTATAAGCCCCATCGTTGATGGGGAAAGCATAGATTACGATAAGGTCTTCTGGGGGGACAGGTATGGCGAGGCTGGTAAAGGGGATTACCTCAACTGTCCCTTAACCAGAGAGGAATACGAACTTTTCTACAATGAGCTTATAAACGCCGAATGCGTGCCTTTTAAGGAGTTTGAGGAACCCCGCTATTTTGAAGGGTGTATGCCTATTGAGGAGCTTGCCAGAAGGGGAAAGGATACCCTTCTTTTCGGTCCCATGAAGCCTGTGGGATTGATTGACCCTAAAACAGGAAAGACCCCTTACGCCGTGGTTCAGCTGAGGAAAGAGGACAGAGAAGGCAGAATGTTTAATCTTGTCGGTTTTCAGACAAAGATGAAGTGGCCTGAACAGCAAAGGGTTTTCAGGCTGATTCCCGGTCTTGAAAGGGCGGAGTTCTTGAGGTTCGGCAGTATTCACAGAAACACTTACATAAACTCGCCAAGAGTTCTTCTTCCAACCCTTCAGACGAGAAAGGACGAAACCCTTCTTTTCGCCGGTCAGATAACCGGGGTTGAGGGTTATGTGGAATCTGCCGCCACGGGCATTATAGCCGGGATAAATGCCGCAAAAGTTGCTAAAGGAGAACAGCCCCTCGTGGTGCCGGAAGAGACCATGATAGGGGCTCTTATCAGATACATCACCGACCCGTCAAAAAAGGAGTTTCAACCCATGAACGCCAATTTTGGTTTGCTTCCACCCCTTAAGGTCAGGGTTAGAAATCGGCAAAAAAGGAGGCAGTTGCTTTATCAGCGTGCTCTTGAGAGAATGAAGGAGTGGATAAAAGAGCATAACCTTGAGGTGTTGAGTCATGGGATGGATTAAAGAGACGTTAAGCAAGGTCAGAAAAGGCAAAAAGGTTGACCACAGCCTCTGGGTGAAGTGCCCCGGATGCAATGAGATAGTTTATAAACGCGAGGTGGAGAAAAATCTCAAAGTCTGTCCCAAGTGCAACTACCACTTTCGCATAGGTGCAAGAGAGAGAATTGATATGCTGATAGATTCGGGGACTTTCGTGGAGTTTGATGCGGAGCTTTCTCCCCTTGACCCCCTCAAGTTTAAGGACACGGAAAAGTATAAAGACAGGATAGTCAAAGCTCAGAAAAAGACGGGAATGAAAGACGCTGTGGTGTGTGGTGAGGGGAAGATAAACGGTATAGACATTGAGCTTTCCGTTTTTGAGTTTGGTTTTCTGGGCGGAAGCATGGGGTCTGTGGTGGGTGAGAAGATAACGAGAGCCGCAGAAAGAAGCGTGGAGAAGGGACTGCCGCTGGTTATCGTTTCCTGTTCGGGTGGTGCGAGGATGCAGGAGAGCATACTCTCCCTCATGCAGATGGCAAAGACCTGTGCCGCCCTCACAAGGGTTTCTGAAGCCAAGGTCCCCTTTATCTCAATCCTTTCTGACCCCACCACAGGTGGAGTTTCTGCCAGCTTTGCCCTTCTGGGAGATGTTATAATGGCAGAGCCGGGGGCTTTGATTGGGTTTGCCGGTCCAAGGGTGATAGAACAGACCATCGGGCAGAAGTTGCCCGAGGGTTTCCAGCGGGCTGAATACCTTCTGGAGCACGGTTTTGTTGATATGATAGTTGAAAGAAGAAACCTGAAAAACAGGCTGTATCAAATCCTTTCGCTTTTTGGAGGTTAACGATGAGCTTGCGTCCTGACGGTAGAGCTCCGGATAAGCTGAGAAGGGTAAGAATTATAAGAGGTTACATAAAACACGCCGAGGGTTCCGTCCTCATAGAGGTGGGAGATACCAAGGTGATATGCACGGCTTCAGTGGAGGAGAAGGTTCCGCCTTTTCTGAAGGGAACGGGAAGCGGATGGGTAACTGCTGAGTATTCCATGCTTCCCCGCTCCACGCATACGAGAATCATAAGGGATGTCACCAAAGGCAGGGTCAACGGCAGAACCCAGGAGATACAGCGGCTTATAGGAAGGTCTTTGCGTGCCGTTGTGGACCTTGAGAAGCTTGGTGAAAGAACCATATGGATAGACTGCGATGTGATTCAGGCGGACGGAGGAACGAGGACGGCGTCCATTACGGGTTCTTTTATAGCTTTATGGGATGCTGTGAATTATTTAATCAAAACGGGCACCATATCAGAAAATCCCATCAGAGATTATCTTGCGGCAGTGAGTGTGGGCGTTTACAAAGGGGAGCCTATTCTTGACCTCACTTTTGAGGAGGACTCTCATGCGGAAGTGGATATGAATGTGGTTATGACGGGAAGCGGTAAGTTTGTTGAGATTCAGGGCACGGCGGAAAAGGAGCCTTTTGACAGAAGAACCCTGGACAGACTTTTAGCCCTTGCGGAAAAGGGAATAAGGGAATTAATTATCTTTCAAAAGAAGATTCTGGAGGGAAAGTAAAAGGTAATGAGTACGGTGGTCAAGGATTTTGATTTTAAGAGCGAAAAAGAGTGGTTTTCCTTTTTCGGGAAGAACGAGGAGAACCTCAAGCTTATAGAGAATAACTTCAATGTCAGGATTACTGCAAGGGGAGGCAAGGTCTCAATCTCTGGTGATGACGCCGATGTTGATAAGGTGAAGGTGTTGCTTGAGCAGATATACTCTCTCTTGAGTGAGGGCTACTATCTGAGGAAAAGGGACATAGAGTTTTCCATACGGATGGTCAAAGAGGGAAATGGAAATGTGAAAAGCCTGTTCAGCGAAGGCATATACATTTCGGCAAAAAAGAAGCTTGTGGTTCCCAAAAGCGAAAATCAAAGGCTTTACATTGAAGCTATCAAGAAGCACGACATAGTTTTCGGTATTGGACCTGCCGGAACGGGCAAGACTTACCTTGCCATGGCTATGGCGGTAAACGCGTTGATGAAAAGGGAAGTGGAGCGGATTATCCTCACGAGACCTGCTGTGGAAGCCGGGGAGAAGCTGGGCTTTCTTCCGGGGGACATGGTGGAGAAGGTGAGCCCTTATCTCAGGCCTCTTTACGACGCCCTTTTTGACCTCGTTGATTTTGACAGAGCCGACAAGTTTATGGAAAAGGGCATAATAGAGGTTGCCCCCCTTGCGTTCATGAGGGGAAGGACTCTGAACAACGCTTTCGTCATACTTGATGAGGCGCAGAATACCACATCCGAGCAGATGAAGATGTTTCTTACCAGACTCGGCTTTGATTCCAAGGCGGTGATAACCGGTGATATAACGCAGATTGACCTTCCCAGGAACATGAGCTCAGGATTGGTTGAAGCATCAAAGGTTCTGAAAGACATTGACGGCATAAAGTTCATCTACTTTAACGAGAATGATGTGGTGAGGCACCCTCTCGTTCAGAAGATTATAAAGGCTTATGAGGGTTACGAAAGGAAAGAAGATAAAACTTGATTAGAGACATACAGAACATACTGAGGGCTAATAAAAAGCTCATAATAAACTGCGTAATATTTTCTATTCTGATTTCTGTAGCCTTATTCCCTTTCAGGGCTTCTCTGTTGAACAGAATAAAGGTAGGAAGCGTTTCTCCCGTTACGATAAAGGCTCCCAAAGATTTCGTTATTGTTGATGAGAAAAAGACCGAGAAGCTGAAGGAGCAGATAAAAGAGGAGACCCCTAAAGTTTTCAGGCTTGATACTTCCTGGACAGAGAAGGCTTACAAGAACATTTCGGATGCTTTTTATCTTTTGAGAGGACTTGACCCTGCCAGCAGTTCCTATTTTGAAAATGCACAATCCATTTTGAGGGAAAAACTGGGCTTTACTCTGCCTCGCCGGGATTTAGAGGTTCTGGCGGCTTACAATTTTTCTTTTTATGCAGAGGAGGTTATCGGCAGGGTGCTGAAGGCTCTCAAAAACAGATACATC
Source organism: Deferribacteres bacterium (assembly GCA_013153205.1). Classification (GTDB taxonomy): domain Bacteria; phylum Thermosulfidibacterota; class Thermosulfidibacteria; order Thermosulfidibacterales; family Thermosulfidibacteraceae; genus JAADEW01. The sequence goes on from JAADEW010000012.1 coordinate 6,320, forward strand.
ATAAAAAACGAACCTATAAGAAGCGGAGAGGTTCTTGTTTATGACCCTGACCTTAACAGGTTGAAGCCTGTGTCCAAAACTTACATATATCATGTGTCAGCAGTTAAGGGCCTTATAAGGCGTATAGTTGACGACATTTTGCCTTTTGAGAAGAGGAAGCTTGAAGAACCTATTGTGCAGATTGTTTCTCATCTAACTTCTCCCACCCTGAAGTATGACCCTGTGTGGTCTGAAAAGATTTTGAAAGAGAGGCTGGATAGCGTCAAGCCTGTTAAAATCAGAATTAAGTCTGGTGAGGTTATAGTAAGGGAGGGAGAGATTGTAACGGAAGATGCGTATAAAAAGCTGACCATATTAAAACAGCATTTGAATCTCCCCTCGGTTTTCTCTATCTGTTTGGGGAATTTTGTGGTGGCTCTGGTGGTATCCATTATCCTCACGATAGTGTGGAAGTCTATATATGCCGGCAGGATTGAGTTTATCAACTCACACAGGTTGTTTCTGTTTCTCATATTTGAGACTCTGGTGGCTCTCAGGTTGTTTATCTGGATTTACAGCAGGATTTTCTCTCCCTACTTTGTTGTGAACAGCCTTTTGCTTAATGCAGGTGCGCCCATGTTTTTTGTTGGGGTTTTCTCGGCTTTTGTGTTTGGTTTTCCTTCTTATCTTGTGCCTGTGATTGGTGCAGGAGTGCTTTCAACCTTCATGCCGTCCTCCACCCTTTACACTGGAGTTCTGACCGTTGTCTCTTCCGTTGCGGCGGGAGAATGGGTTAAGATGAGACGGGGTCCCAATGCTATATTCTGGGGTATCATGGCAGGTGGAACCTCGCTTTTCCTTATGCTTCTGGGTATTTACATATTAAAAGGAGTGAGGTCTCCTATTTTGTTTATAGCCCCGTTTTTCGCTTCGGTTTCTGTCTTCTTTGTATCTTTCGCCACGCTACCTGTTGTGGAGCATGTGTTTAATGTGGTTACAGACCTGAAACTGCTCGAGCTTGCCAATCTGGACCATCCACTGCTGAAACAGCTTCTGGACAAGGCTCCCGGGACCTACAACCACTCCATGATTGTGGGAATACTGG
>JAADEW010000011.1 GCA_013153205.1 Deferribacteres bacterium
CGAGCACCACGTCGTAGTAGTGGGGTGTGAGGCTGTCGTCGTTCACCACGTCGTAATAGACGGCGGTTACGTGGAAGACGTAGTGGGGCTTACCGGAAGCGTCATACCACACGCCGGAGAAGTAAGAGGGACACCAGTCAGAGTTGTCGTTCCAGAGGTCGGCAAAGACCTGCCTGTAGATAGAGGGAAGCTCGTCAGGAGAAGCATAACCTGTAGGGTCATTTTCTCCAAATTTAACGGGAAGTAATTCTATCCCTTTATCCGACAGTTCCCTACTACTCTCAAAAGCCTTACTAAACTTACTCTGCCAGTGGACCATCTGGACGTCGATGGGTGCAGGTTCGCTCATGTGGAGGGTTGATATATAAACATCTAACGGCAACATTTCTTCAGCGGCGAAAATTGAATAAGGGAATACGTTGGCCGTTTCGTATGCCTCTTTTATGTTGTGGGGGGGTTCGCTAACTGCTGAAGCTGCATCTCCGATTTCGTTGTAGTCAACTAATAGGTTAGTTGCAATTTTTGCTTTTATAAAGGCTCCTCCGCTGTTCATGCCGTCCACATCAGGACATTCCTCTTTACTCGCTATAAAATAATCCCTTTCCTTTGCGTCGTTCTGACATATATCGCTACTACAGTCTCCGATGTAAATGTTTAGCGTATTGAAATCCCATAAAGCCGGCACGTCCCACTCTATCGGGTTAACTCTCATGAGCTGTGCGTTCTGAAGCCACGCCAATACTTCCCGCAGGTAGGGCTTTATTTTCTCTCTGTCTTCAGGGGGTATAGTGGGACAGAACCCCACGTGGACTTTGTAGCTGTCAGTTACTTTTTCTATCTGCCAAGGGTCCAGCTCCCACCTGCCCACGTAGAATTCAAATCTATATACGTAATCCCCACTTATGTCTCTGTAGTGGGTTTTAGCTATCGGGTCTTCAGCACGAGCAGTGCCGTTAAGGACAAAGACAGCCATCAGCACAGCGGCTAAAAGCACGCCAGCTAAAAGCTTTGCTTTTGCTTCCATTCTGCCCCTCCTGTAGGTTTTTTATTTTTTAAACTCTTCGTTGTGTTCGCCAAGTTCTGGGGGAGGGCTTTTCAGCTGGGGTTTGATTTCCGAAAACCTCACGGGTGGGGCGAGGGTGGGTATTTTCCCCTCTTCCGGTATCTCCACCTCCCAGATAAGCCCTCTTGTTTTCGTGTGTTCGTCTTCAAGAACCTCCTTTATGTTTTTCACGGGCATCATGCAGAGGTTGTTTTCTAAAGCCAGTCTTTCCCAATATCGGGTCTCTTTTTTCCTGAACTCCTTTTCAAGCTCGGCTTTCACCCACTCTTCGGTGCTGTATTGATGAGGTATCAGGTCTTCTCTGCCTATGGCTTTGCATATGTCTATCCAGAACTTTTCCTCAAGCCCCGCTACAGTTATGTATCCGTCTCTGGTTTCGTAGATGTGGTAGCAGGGATATTTTCCGGTGAGCATGGTCTCTTCACCTTTCGGGGGAGAGCCTGTGGCTAAGAGTTCGGCTACGGCAACGTGGTTCCAGTTTATGACGGTGTCAAGCATTGAAACCTCTATCCGCTCGCCTGTGCTGGTCTTTTCTCTCTTTTTGAGAGCCAGAAGCATCGCTATAACAGCCCACAAGGCAGAGCCCAAATCCGCAAGCTGAGTCCCGAGTATAGCAGGTCTTCCCTTTGCGGTGGTGAGGGATAGTATCCCGCCAGCTCCGGTGAAGTTTATGTCGTGCCCCGGCATCCTGCTGTAAGGGGAGTCTTCCCCAAAACCCGTAAGGGAGAGCCAGACTATTTTCGGGTTTATCTCTTTTATCTTCTCGTATCCCAGCCCAAGTCTCTCCATAACACCGGGGCGAAAACCTTCCATAATAATGTCAGCATCTTTTACCATGTTTAGAAATGTGGTTTTATCCTGCGGGTCTTTCAGGTTGAGGGTGACGCTTTTTTTGTTGCGGTTGAACATGTAAAACAGGGCACTCTGCCTTTTAAGCATGGGTTCAAATTCTCTGGCGTAATCGCCCACTCCGGGAGCTTCAATCTTTATCACCTCTGCTCCAAAGTCAGCTAATATCATACTTGCAAAAGGTCCCGGAATAAGTCTCGTCAGGTCCAGAATCTTCACTCCTTCAAGGGGCAACATTCTTTCCTCCTTTCTTGATAGCCGTCTTTTTTCCATGATAACTTAAAACGATGATAATCCTCAAGGCTGTTATAACCGCTTTTGTAGTTGTGTCTCTTTCAGAGCTGGCTAAAAGATTTACGCTTCTGTCTGGTATATTAGCCGCTATGCCTATTACGACTCTCATGGTCTTGCTTTTGGTCTATTTTGATACCGGAGACAGGGCTCTTGTCCTGCGATTTTCAAAAGCCGTTATTTATGCCCTCGCTCCCACTGCGCTCTTTTTTGCGGTGTTCGTGTTTATGATGGAAAGGGGCTACAGCTTTGCCATCTCTCTGGCGGCTTCATTCCTGAGCTGGGGGATTGCCGCTTTCTTCCTCTTCCGTTTTGTCAGGCTCTGAGCTTTTCGGAGAGAAAATCTTTCCGAGTATGAGGGAGATTTCAAAAAGCATGATAAGCGGAAGGGACATGAGCACCTGCGAAAGCACATCCGGTGGGGTTAAAACTGCGCCTATAACGAAGCTCGCCACCCAGATGTGCCGTCTGTATTTCGTGAAGTTTTCAATGGGGACGATGCCGCTTACCGAAAGAAAGAGTATGACGATGGGCATCTGAAATACTATTCCAAAGGCTATCATGAGCTTGAGCATGAAAGAGAAGTATTTGCTTGCGGTGAACATGGGTTCAAACCAGCTGGAGCCAAACTTTAAGAGAAACTTAAAGGCTATGGGTATAATCACGAAGTAAGAAAAAGCCACTCCTGCCGCAAACAGCACCACCGATGTCAGGAGAAGGGTCAGGAAAATCTTTTTCTCTTTCGGATAGAGGCCCGGTGCCACAAACTTCCACATTTGATAGGCTATGACTGGAAAGGAGAGGGCTATACCCCCTGCTATAGCCACCTTGATGTTGACGATAAAAGCTTCCGGTGGGGATATGAAGATAAGTTTTCCGCCGTAAGGCCTTCTGAAAAATTCTATTATTCTGGGGGCAAGTATAAAGCAGAGCACGGTGGTGGGAATTATGCTGATGAGCGATATTATGAATCTTTTTCTCAACTCCTCCAGATGAAAGACGAGGGTGTTTTCTTCCTCTTTCTCCTCGGTTATCTGAAGCTCTTCTTCCAGCTCTGTGGTGAGCCTGTCTGTAGTCTTTCTCAAGCTCTGTATGAGCTCTATCACCCTGTTGGGACCTAAAAGTATAAAGGCAAGTGCTAAAACCAGAAGCAGTTCGTTTGAGCCAAGCATCTATTCTGAACCTCTTTCTTCCACGGGATTGGTGAGTTTGAGGGTTGCCGTGGTGTAGTTTTCAAGAAACCTGTTGTTGACAACCTCAAACCCCATCTTCTTATACATCCTGAGTATCTCGGAGTTGTCTTCCCACGGAATCCCCGACACTATAAGTGTTCCGCCCTTTTTGCAGAGATTTGCTATTAAACCGGATGTTTCCCTCAGCACTTCAGGATAGATGTTCGCGAGGATGCAGTCAAATTTTCCCTCTGCCTTTTTGACCGTGCCGAGAATGAGGGTCAGCTTCTCCGATACATTGTTGAGCTCAGCGTTTTTTCGGGTGGTTTCCACCGCTTCTTTCGCTATATCCACGGCAACAGCCTCTTTTGCTCCCAGTTTAAGAGCAACAACGGCAAGTATCCCGGTGCCGCATCCCACATCCAGAACCCTCTTTCCCTTCAGGTCAAGCTTCAGCATCTCTTCAATGCAGGAGACGGTGGTTTCGTGCTCTCCGGAGCCGAAAGCCCCCCTTTCTATTATCACATCAACAAGGTGAGGGGAGGGGGGAGGTTCGTAGCCGTGCCTTACTATCCTTATCCTTTCGCCGATGATTATGGGCTTATAGTTTTCTGGAATACAGCTCATGATATCAGTTATAGCCACTTGCTCGTGCAAATCAAGAATGGCTCAAACATCTCTTCAAATCTGAAAAGTTTCAAATTATTTCAAAATGTGAAATTTTGATTGAATTATGAGCTTCCTTTATATATATTCACCAGCATGTTTAAAAGTGCGCTGGATGTATCGGGGCCGGTGGAGATAGCCCCGGAGGTTTTCTGGGTAGGAAGCCACATTAAAGGGGATATCTTCCAGTGCCACAATTACCTTATAAGAGACGGCAGTGAGTCCATACTGATAGACCCCGGGTCGCTTATAACCTTTAAGGAGTCTTTGAAAAAGATAAAGTATCTCGTGGACTTAAGGGACATAAAATACTTTATATGCCATCATCAGGACCCGGACGTTACCGCTTCGCTTCCAAAAATAGCAGAGGTTTTCCCGAGGACTGAGAAGTTTATAGTGACCCACTGGAGGACCTATTTCCTGCTCAAACACTACAACCTTCCTTTCCCCTTTTATCTGGTGGACCAGCACGATTACGAGCTCGTCCTTTCAAGCGGCAGGAGGCTGAAGTTCATTCTCACCCCTTACATGCATTATCCGGGAAATATCGTAACCTATGACGAGTCTTCTAAGGTGCTGTTTTCAAGCGATATATTCGGGGCGTGGGACGATAACTGGCGCCTTTTTGCGGATGAATCTTATATTGAGAAGATGAGGGCTTTCCACGAGATTTACATGCCTTCAAAGGAGATTGTTCTCTTTTCCCTCAACAGGCTTAAAGACTTTGACATACGTGTGATTGCACCTCAGCACGGCTCCATCATAAGCAACGGCAGGCTTATATACGAGGCTTTCAAGGCGCTGGAGGACTTTGATTACGGGGTTCTCATGGAGGTTTCCACCTACAGCGAGGTGAAAAGGCTCTATGTAATGAAAAGTATTCTCAAAAGCGTTGAGAAGTTCGCTATGGATAAGCTTTCTCTGTCTGAAGTGGTGCCGTTCATTTTAGACGCCCTTAAAACCGCCGTTTCTGTTGAGGATATCCTCGTGAAGGCGGACTGCGAGGAGGGAAGGCTTCTCTATTCCGTGTCCCGGGGATACGAGCTTACTGAAGGGGAATTTGAAGAGGTGCACGGCGAGGAATTCGTGGTGGAAAACGATGTGGTGGTGTCTGTGAAGTTTGTGGCTTCCCGGATTTCCCAACCCCACAGACAACTGCTGGAGGACATAGCCAGAGTTATACACGCAACAGCCAAAAGAGACATGTTTATCCGCAGTATCAAAAAGAGCGTGGATTTTTACAAGGAGCTTGCACTTAAAGATACCCTCACCGGTTGCTACCGCAAAGAGATACTCGATACCCTGGTAGAAGTGGAGTTTTACAACTCCAAAAGGTATCAATATCCATTGAGCTGTCTTATGGTTGATATAGACGATTTTAAGTCCATAAACGACGGACACGGTCACATAATGGGGGACAGGGTTCTCAGGAAGGTAGGGGAGTTTCTCTCTCTCAATCTGAGAAAAGGGGACATACTCGTCAGGTATGGAGGGGACGAGTTTCTGATTTTTCTGCCCCACATAGGGCTGGCGGCGGCTAAGGCTGTGGCTGAGAGGATACGAAAGTTTATAGAAAGCAGTGAGATTGAGGGGTTGAGAATCACCGTAAGCGTTGGAGTGGCGGAAAGCAGTTTTGCCAGGGACCTGGAGGACCTTATAGAGGCCGCTGACGAGGCTCTCTACAAAGCCAAAAGAGCGGGCAAAAACAGGGTGGAAGTGTTTGCGGGTTAGGAGAGCTTCTCCTCCACTTTCTTGATTCTTTTCTTAATCTGATATCCCAGAACAGCCACGACCACCAATGTGAGCACGAGTAGCCATTCGTATTTTTTGATGTCTCCCAGAATCGCCATGGCGGCTTTGCCCAGAATGAATCCGAAAAGCCCAACGGTAACCGCCCACAAAGCGGCGCTTATGAGGTTTAACAGGGTAAACTGTCTCACGGGTATGTTGAAGACACCGAGGCATGTGGAGAGAGCCATTCTCATTCCTATGAGATACCTTGAAAAGAGAATGATGTATGTTCCGTATCTTCTCACAATTCTTCTTGCCTTTCTGAACCGCACATTTCTTTCAAGCTTCTTCATCATTTTCATGTTCTTTCCAAGCTTGCCCATGAGAAAGAAAATCTGGTCTCCTATAAATCCGCCGACGGCACCCACGAGCATCACATACTTTATGTCCAGTATTTTCTGGGAGGCGAGGAAGCTTCCCACTATCATGGTAACCTCACCCTCAATGAGGGTTCCGATGAATACGGCTATGTAGCCCCAGTGGGATATCAGGTTCTCAAACTTGACCATCTCAGCTCACCATACTCATGATAAGGGCTGTAAGTAAGGGTATGGAAAGGTTGTCGTCAATTCCCGGGATGGTTTCCGCAAAAGCCCCTATTACTCCCGCTGAAAAAGAGTAGGGCAGGGGGACAAAAAGTGTGCCCAGACATGTGGTTGCCGCTACAAATGCCGTGCTTCCTTCAACGGAGAGCTTCGGGTTCCAGGGAATGCTCCTTCTTCCAAAGCTCTTCCCGATTATGGTTGAAAAGGCATCACCGTAAGCCAGAGCCGCTATGCCGCATTGGGCAGGCAGGGGTTTGAACAGCAGTATGGTTATGCCTACGCTTAACCCGTATAGAACGGCGCCTTTTCCGGGGAAGTTCATGTTCTCTTCTCTTTCAAGGGCAAGAAGAAACGGTTCAGCCCACTTGAATGGTTTCACCTTTGAATGATACCATGATAAGCAGGCTCCTATAAGGGAGAGGGCTATGATAATCCATCCCACCGGTTTGCCGTAGTGTTTCATAGCCACCAGGATGATGGTTCCGTTTGCCAGATGAAAGATTTGTCTTCTAACTTCAACCCATTCCATTTTACAGTTGCCTCACAAGGCATAACCATATAATTTTTTACTTGCCATGAAAAGGTTTAAACTCGTTTCAAATTACAAACCGGCTGGTGACCAGCCAAAAGCTATAGAGAGACTGGTTGAATGGGTCAACTCCGGGGCGAGATACATGACCCTTGTGGGGGTAACCGGCTCTGGTAAGACCTTCACCCTTGCTAATGTTATAGAGAGGGTCAACAGGCCCACCCTCGTGATTTCCCACAACAAAACTCTTGCGGCGCAGTTGTATTCGGAGTTTAAGGAGTTTTTCCCGGAAAACGCTGTGGAGTATTTTGTTTCCTATTACGATTATTATCAGCCTGAAGCCTACATCCCCCAGCGGGACATCTACATAGAAAAGGACTGTTCCATAAACGACGACATAGACAGGATGCGCCATGCCGCTACAAGTGCCCTTCTTGAAAGGAGGGATGTCATAATTGTTGCGAGCGTTTCCTGCATTTATGGGCTTGGCTCACCGGAGGCTTACTACGGAATGGTGCTAACCCTTGACGTTGGTATGGAGATATCAAGGGACGAGGTGATAAAGGGCTTGGTAAAGATACTTTACAAAAGAAACGAGATAGATTTCACCAGAGGCACCTTCAGGGTGAGGGGAGATGTGGTGGAGGTCTATCCCAGCCATCTGGAAGATAAGGCTTTGAGAATAGAGTTCTGGGGAGATGAGGTGGAGAATCTCTCCATAATAGACCCGCTTACAGGTTCGGTTGTTGAGGACGTGGGAAGGTTCACCGTCTATCCTGCAAGCCATTACGTTACCCCTGAAGAGAAGATGAAAAGAGCCATTGAGTCAATAAAAAGAGAGCTTGAGGAAAGGGTTGCCGAACTCAAAGCCATGGGTAAAAACCTTGAAGCCCAGAGGCTCTGGCAGAGAACAATGTTTGACCTGGAAATGATAGAGGAGATAGGCTACTGCAAGGGAATTGAGAATTATTCCCGGCATCTCACGGGGAGGGCTCCCGGAGAGCCGCCTCCAACGCTTATAGATTACCTGCCTAAGGACGCCCTCATCATAATAGATGAATCTCATGTGACCGTTCCCCAGCTAAGAGGTATGTATGAAGGGGATAGGTCAAGAAAGAAGACGCTGGTGGACTACGGGTTCAGGCTTCCTTCCGCTCTGGATAATCGTCCCCTTACCTTTGACGAGTTTGAGGAGAGGATAAATCAGGTTATCTTCGTCTCCGCTACCCCCGGAGATTACGAGCTTGAGGTGAGCAAGCCCTATGTGGTGGAGCAGATAATAAGGCCCACGGGGCTTATGGAACCTGAGGTTGTGGTGAAACCGGCGAAGGGGCAGGTGGAGGATGTCTATTTCGAGATTAAAAAGAGGGTGCAGAAGGGAGAGAGGGTTCTCATCACCACCCTCACCAAGAGAATGGCGGAGGAGCTCACCGAATACCTGCTGGATTTGGGGGTCAGGGTAGCCTACCTTCATTCTGAGATAAACACCATTGAGAGAACGAGGATAATAAGGGATTTGCGAAAAGGCGTTTATGATGTGGTTGTGGGGGTAAATCTGTTGAGGGAAGGGCTTGACATACCAGAGGTTTCCCTCGTTGCCATTCTTGATGCGGACAAGGAAGGTTTTCTGCGTTCGGAAAGAGCCTTGATTCAAACGGCGGGAAGAGCGGCGAGGAATGTGAACGGAACGGTCATCTTTTATGCCGATGAGATTACCGGTTCTTTAGAGAGAGCCATATCTGAAATGAGAAGGAGAAGGACTCTTCAGAAGGAGTATAACGAAAAGCACGGGATTACTCCCCGTTCCATCAGCAAAGCTATAAAAGAGATTCTGGAGTCCGTCTATGAGAAGGATTACTACACGGTTTCCCTTGAGGATGAGGAGAAAGAGCTCAAGCCCTCTGAGATAGAACGGAGAATAAAAGAGCTGGAAAAAGAGATGAAGAAGGCGGCTTCAGAGCTTGCTTTTGAAAAAGCCGCTGTGATTAGAGATGAGATAAAGCTTTTAAAAGAAAGGCTTTCCCGCCTTCTGGAGAGGAGCGCTCCTTAATATTGGCAAATCCTTTGCTTATCTCTATGGCAAAAAGCAGGGAGGTTGGCAATGATGGAGCTCTCTTTACCGGAGAAGAACATTTCCGGAGTTTCCTTGTGCCTTTGCCGTGATGATGTGGTGATAAGCGCTAAAAATGGAAATAAAGTGACTCTGTTAAAAAGCAGAGACCTTGAGAACTGGGAAAGGAGCGTGTTTGAAAGGGGGTATAAAGACAGAACCACTCCCGTGGTTTCGCATCTTTCCGATTCTCTGAGCGTTTTTATGAGCAGAAATTATCAGCCCTATCTGAGGTCACTTGAGACGGATGAGCTTGTGAGCTTAAAGACTCCCTACCTGAAGAAGGGGGTGGTTTCCGGGCATCCCGTGGCTTTTGAAAACCTTTATCTCGTTCCCGGTTACGGGATACCTTACGGCTGTAAGCTCGTCTCACCCGTCCTTTTTGAATACGAGGAGGGGCAGTGGTTTTTAAGAAGCTTCATATCCATATCTGAGGACTTTGGAGCCGAGCTCAGGCACACCGTTTTAGCCCTGAAAGGAGGTGTGCTTTACGCCTTTATAGGAAGCTCTTTCCCCTTTTACCACATCTTCATGGCTAAAAGCTACGACGGCGGTAAAACATGGACCAAGCCCAGGATGACGGGTATTTCCGGCATGTATCCTGTGGCGGAGGTTTGGGGTAACACGCTTGTTTTGGCCTGCTACAACAGGGATATGAGCAGGATTGAGCTCTTTGCCGAGTCGGTTGACGGTAAGTGGAGGAAGGTGAAAACCCACAGGGTGGAGGATAGAGTTTTGTCTCTTGATGGGGTGGTGTTTAAAGGGTCCCTGATACTTACGGCGGCTCTCTCTTCTGGTGAAGCCGTGGTTGTGAGCCTGAACCTGTAAGGAAGGTTAAAGAAAGGAGTCAGCCGTGAAGGAGCCTAACTCCTTCACGGCTTTTTTGTTTTCAGTGGTGCTCTTCCGGTTCTTCTTCCCAGCCAGTTATCATAGCCTTAAAGTGGGCAAGGGGTGTGTGTCCAAGGGTTGCAAGATAGAAGTGGGCTATTATGAAAGATGCAAAGAAGAAAAAGAGAAGAACATGTATGGTGTCTATAACCCTTATTCCGCCGAAGAATTCTATTACCTCACGGAATTCATCGGGATAAAGGAGCAGAAAACCGGTGAATATCTGCAAAGGCAGTAAAAACAGCATGATGGAGAGATATGCCGTTTTCTGAAGGGGGTTAAACTTGTTTTCAGGGGTGGGATGGAAGGGATTGGGCTCCCCCACGAAAATCCCATAGCTGTAATACCTTATCTGCCTGATAGCCTGTTTTAGAAGCTCCTCTTTTGTGGGGAAGTATATTTTAATCTTTCCGGTGAAGACATAGTATCCAAACCAGAGCAGAAAGTCTAAAGCCACGATTATACCCACTATGTTGTGGGCTTTTACCGCTGTCCTCAAAGGTATTCCAAAGTGCTCGGAATACCTTATGAACACCCCGGTTATAACCAGCAGGGTTATGCACGCCGCATGAATCCAGTGCCATATCCTTACGGGAAGTGGGTGCAGGTATATCCTCTTCATTTTTTCCTCCTTCTCAAAGGTATTGTAAGGAGCCTGACGGTTAAATGGCCGCCTGCAAATCCTATTCCTCCAAGGACTATAAGAACACCTATAATATCCAGCAGTTTTATTCTTGTTGCGTCAATCAGGTAGAATCTTATGGGATACAGGGATGAGAGCACCTCTTTGTTGAGGGGATAGTTTTCAGCCTCTCCGTCGGCTTTGGTGAGGGTTAAGAAGAGGTTGGAGAGTATGGGAGATTTGACAGAATGACACTGGGTGCAGTCCTTTATGGCGTCTTTCGTTATGGCGTGGACCGAGGGGTCCATGTCAGCCACAATCTCTCCCGTAATGGAAGCTTTGATGCCCTTGGCTTTAAGGGTTTTGGTTATAAAGTAAAGCTCCTTGGAGTCTATCTTGCCGTTTCCGTTTTTATCCACAGCCTGAAGGAAGTTGTCAAAATCAACTGACAGCGCTTTGACCACCTCTTCTCCCGGTATCACCTGCTCTTTGAAGATGTTGTAGAACAAAAGTCTTGTCAGCTTGGGAGAGTTTTTCGCATGACACACTGAGCAGTCGGTGTATTTGTAGTGAATCCTTTTGGCGGAAGGAAGCCAGTCGTGGTATTCATCCGGGTCGTGGCAGTTGAGGCAGACTCCAGCGCTTCTCTGAGCGGCGGTCTCTCCAGCCATGTATTTCACATAGTGGTAGTTATTGTGGCAGGTGGCACAGGTGGGAGCCTCATCATCGCCCTCTTTTCTCGCCTGACCGTGCACGCTTTGCTCGTAGGCTTCCTGCTCGTCCTCGTGACAGCTGGAGCAGTCAACGGGTTTGGTGGGAGCGGGATGCGGCACATCGTTGTCGTAGTTGAGTTCGGTTATGTCCGCATGGCAGTCTGTGCATGCTACATCGTTCTGTCCGTGAACGGATTGGGCGAACCTCTTTCCGTCAACGTAAAGGGATACAGTCTTTCCTCCCGGTAGCTCTTTAACAAAATCCGGGTCGCCATGACATTCCAGACACTCTTCATTATCAATGGCGTAGGAGACCGTCCCTAAAGCTACGAAAGGAAGAGCGACCATGAGGATAAAAAGAAAGCGGAACAACCAATTTCCTTTCATTATCAAGCCTCCCTGAAAACAGATTTGCATAACTTGTGAAGTTGATAACACAGTGAAAAATACGGGTCAAGCTCTATCTTTTAAAAGTTTGAACAGCTCTGTTCTGGTTGTGATGGATATAACAGGGATGCCCTCTTTTTCTATCTCTTCTCTTCCGCCTTCCTCCCTGTCAACGAGGGCTATAACCCCTTTAACCACAAGGCCGTGTTCTTTCGCCGCTCTTATTGCTTTCAGGGTTGATGCTCCCGTGGTAATCACGTCTTCAAGTATTATCACCTTTTCCCCTTCCGAGACATCTCCTTCAATCAGCTTTGCGGTTCCGTGTTTTTTCGCCTCTTTTCTCACAACAAAGGCTTTTATGGGCCTGTTGTTGATAAAGCTCGTATAAGAGAGGGCATAAGCCATGGGGTCTGCACCAAGGGTAAGTCCCCCTGCCGCCGTGATTTCTTCATCTTTCACAAGTTCAAAGAAGAGGTTCCCTATGAGGTATAGGCCTTCAGGGCTCATGGTGACGGGTTTGCAGTTTATGTAGTATTGGCTCACTTTACCGGAGGAAAGCTTGAATATAGGCTCTTCCGAATACATGAAGGATTTTTCCAGAAGAAGCTGGACGAGCCTCTCCTTCAGTTTTCCCGCATCTTTTTCCATTGGAAATCCTCCAGCGAGTTGATGGGCTAAAGTTTAGCTGTTAATAATCAAATCCATGAGGGTTGTAAAGAACAGGGTGTTCATCTTTCTCAGGTGCCTGAAGAAAAAGATATCCGAGGACAGGGTTCTCGTTGAGGCGTCGGCTCTTACCTATGTTACTGTTTTGTCTTTTGTTCCTCTTTTTGCCGTTATCTTTTCCCTGTTCAGCGCCTTTATAACCAAGGGAGAGATAGACCAGAAGCTTCTGTCTTATCTCGACAGGTTCTTTCTGCCTGAATCGGCTCAGGCGATAGTGCTTTACCTTAAGGAGTTTTCGGCAAAGGCTAAGACCCTGAGCATCACCGGTTCGATAATACTTATCTCCATTGCACTTGTTCTGTTTGAAGCCGCTGAAGGGACGCTGAACAGAATCTGGAAGGTCAAAAAGGGCAGGAGCTTCCTCAATAAGCTTTTCGTTTTCACCAACTTTATCTTCTGGATACCTCTTCTTCTGGGGCTTGCCATCTATTTTTCCTTCAAGTTTTCGCGGTTTCAGGCTCTGGGAGGATTGGTGGTCTCTTTCGTTCTGGTCTTTTTCGGGTTTTTTATTCTCAACTTTATAATTCCCCACAGGAAGGTGGAGATTAAAGCGGCGGTTCTGGGAGCTTTTGTCTCCTCTGTGCTCTGGATATTCTTGAAGCACTTTTTTGACATATACGTTAATTATGCCCTTTCTCTCAGGACCATGAGAAGCATATACGGTTCGCTTTTCATAATTCCGGTCTTTCTCGTGTGGGTCTTCTTTTCCTGGGTTGTTGCTCTGGTGGGAGCGGTGGTGGCTTTTATATATCAGTTCGGCTGTGAGGACGATGGAAGTTCCTCTTTAGCATGTGAGCTGTGGAGTCTTTTTGAGGTCCTCTGCCTATTTGATACTGCTTTTGAGGAAGGCAGGCGTTTGAGGCTTGAGGATATATCAAAAAGGCTTAATCTCAATGTGGAGAAGGTGTGGGAGATACTTGAGTTTTTAAGGGAGAAAGGGCTTGTGGTGTTCAGTGAGGAGGGGTTTTTCGTGCTGGCAAGGGATTTGGCTCAACTCAGGGTCAGGGATGTTTTTGACGGCTGTGCTTTCGGAGACAGTGGAGCTTTCAGGGTGTTCCTGGAAGACTTCGGAGAAATCTCTTTAAAGGATTTTGTTTATGGGAAGCGCTAAAGCCATACTGATAGCGGGTGTATCCAGCGGCTGTGGAAAGACTACTGTAAGCTCTGCGGTGGTTTACGCTCTTAAAAGAGCCGGTTTTTCCGTTCAGCCTTTTAAAGTGGGTCCTGACTACATAGACCCCGCTCACCTTTCCCACCTTGCGGGAAGAGCCTGCAGGAGCCTTGACGTGTGGATGATGGGTGAGGAGGGCGTGAGGGAAAACTTCATGAGGGGAATGGAGGGAGCGGATATCGGTGTGGTTGAGGGGGTGGGGGGGATTTACGATGGGCTCTCCACCACGGAGATTGCTTCCACCGCTCAGGTGGCGAAAATCCTTGGTATTCCGGTGGTTCTCGTGATTGATGTATGGGGTATATCGAGGACTGCCGCTGCCATAGTTAAGGGTATAGCTGAGTTTGACGATGTTGATGTGAGGGGAGTGATACTCAACTTCGTGGGAAGCGAAAGGCATTACCGGATGGTTAAAGAGAGCATAGGGGAAGTTCTGCCTCACATAAGGGTTCTGGGGAGAATAAAGAGAAGCAAAAAGGGGTTTGTGCCGGAAAGACACCTCGGTATAAGACAGGCTTCCGAGATAGATTGGAGAAAGAGAAAAGAGGCTCTTTCCGAAATTGCGGGGCAGATAGATTTGGAGGGGCTGATTGAGCTTGCGGGAGAGGTTGCCTTAAAGCCACGGGGAAGAAGCTTTTCGCCTGTTTTTGACGTTAAGGTTGCGGTGGCGCAGGATGTGGCTTTCTCATTTTTCTATCGGGAGAGTATGGAAGCACTTGAGGAACTGGGGGCGGAGGTTTATCTCTTTTCTCCTGTTGCAGGTGAGGGAATACCACCTGAGTGTGATGCTCTCGTTCTTCCCGGTGGATATCCGGAGCTTTTTGCCGACGAAATTATGGAGAACAGGAGGCTGAAAGAGGATATAAAGAATTTCGTTTCTTCCGGTATGCCCGTTTACGCTGAATGTGGAGGGCTTCTGCTTCTGGGTATGTATGAGATACTGCCCTTTTCAATAGACTTTAAAGACAGGCCCTTTCTCGGTTATGCCGAGGGGAAAGCCCTCTCTTCCCATCCGTTTCTTGCTGAAGGGGAGAGGGTGAGGGGCCACATGTTCCACTATTCCCGCGTGATTGAAAGGAAAAGTATAACCAGAGGATATCTCGTAAAAGTCCCCTCTAAAGAGCTTGAGTTTGAAGAGGGTTTTGTGGCAAACAACCTTTTTGCCACCTACCTTCACACCAACTTTGCTTTTTCAAAAAATTTGGTTTATGGATTTATGAAGAAGGCCCATGAATGTTCGTGATGCTCTGGGAAAGAGGCTTTTTGATTTTTATAGGAACCCTCAGGTGAACAGGCAGATTCAGGAGCTTAAGTCTGTTGACCAGAAGGTCAGACAGCACGAAATGGCTCATAAGGTTGCCGGTGGCCAGTATGCCGGTGCCGTTCACTTTGAATATATCAAGGGTCCCGATGGAAAGCTCTATGCTGTGGCTGGGGAGGTGGACATAGATGTGTCGGATGCTCCCACTCCGGAGGAGACCATCAGAAAGATGGAGCAGGTGAAAAGAGCCGCTCTTGCTCCTTTGAATCCGTCTTCTCAGGACAAAAAAGTGGCGGCTATTGCCGAGGCCAAGAAGCAGAGGGCGGAACAGGAACTGCAGCAGCAAGAGGGACGAAAAAGGGGGGACTCCATAAAAATAGACCTTCTGGTTTAGCCTTTCAGAATGCCGGATATAACTTCCCTTGTGTTCACGATTGTGGCAAATCCTGATGCGAGGTTGCAGAGGGTGGCGTTGTGCAGGAAGGCATCGTCTGTGGATGTGGCATCTTCAACGAAGAAGACCCTGAAGTCTCTGTTGAAGGCATCCCTTGCCGTTGTCTCACAGCAGTAGTTGGTCATAACGCCGCATATTACGAGGTCTTCTACCTTCAGCTCTTTCAGGATAGCTTCAAGTCGGGTTTTGTAAAAGGCGGAGTATCTGGTTTTGTCGTTTATCACCACATCGTTTTGAAGGGGTTTTATCTCTTCAATAATTTCCCATTCCCATCTTCCCGGGGAAAAGACTTCCATACTCTCCTTTCCCCACCATTCTGCCAGCAGTCCTCCGTCAACTTCAAGGTTTCTGTGGGTATGCTGGGTGAATATAACGGGAAGCCCCTCTTTCCTGAAAGCGTGTATCAACGCTTTTGTGTTGTTTATTATGGGATAAGCCACATCAAGGAAGTAGTTCTGCATGTCTATTACCAGAAGGGCTGATTTTTCCGGTCTGATGCGCCATCTTCTTATCTGATACTTTCTGTAATCCAATTGACCACCTCTATAACCTTTTCAAATTCTTCGTCCTTCAGAGCGGGGTAAAGGGGCAGTGATATTTCCCGCAGATAAAAGTCTTCTGCGTTTTCAAGCTTCAGGCTGTATCCCAGCCTGCGGTAAAAGGGATGGTGGTAAACCGGTATGTAGTGGACCTGAACCCCTATACCTTTTTCGAGAAAGATTGTGAAGATTTCCCTTTTTTTCGCAAGGTATTCGTCTTTAAGCGTTGCAGGATACAGGTGCCACGCGGATTTGCCGTAAGATTTCTCTTCCGGAGTATGAAAGAGGCTTGAGTCTTTCAGCCTCATCTGGTAGCGTTCGGCGATTTCTCTTCTCTTTTTAAGGAATGCGGGAAGTTTTTTAAGCTGTGAGATTCCTAAAGCGGCCTGTATGTCCGTGATTCTATAATTGTATCCCAGAAACTGCATCTCATAATACCACGGACCGTGGGGCGGATTTTCAAAGTCTTCTGCGTTTTTGGTTATCCCGTGGGACCTGAACATGATAAGCTTTTTGTAAACATCCTCGCAGTTGGTTAGAACCGCTCCCCCTTCGCCTGTGGTGATGTGTTTTACCGGATGGAAGCTGAAGACCGTGGCGTCGGAATACTCACAGCTTCCGATTTTTGAGCCTTTGTATTCCGCTCCTAAAGCGTGGCATGCGTCTTCCACCACCTTTAACCCGTGTTTTTCCGCTATCTCCCGTATCTTTTCCATGTTGGCGGGAAAGCCTGCGTAGTGGACGGGAACTATAAGTTTGGTTTTGGGGGTTAATGCTTCCTCTATAAGGTCTGCGTCTATGTTGCCTGTATCCCTTTCAACATCAACAAAGACGGGTTTTGCTCCTAAAAACAGCCCGGCATTTGCCGTTGCGGCAAAGGTGATGGGGCTTGTGATGAACTCGTCCCCTTCTGAAAGCCCTGCTGAGAAGTAGGCTGCGTGCAGAGCCGCCGTGCCGGAGCTGAAAGCCACGGCGAATCTGGCGCCGCAGTATTCTGCAAGCTTTTCTTCAAATTGAGCCACTTTGGGACCCTGGGTTATGAAGGGAGACTTCAGAACCTCCACCACCGATTTGATGTCTTCTTCGTCTATAAACTGTCTTCCGTATGGAATCATGGGTGTTATTATGTTAAATCTACTGGACACTTTCAATAAGAGGTGGTGGTTATGGAGGCAAAATCACGGTTTGTTCTCACTTCAAAAGATGCCCTTGTGGTGGTGGATATGCAGAATGACTTTATATCCGGTGCTCTCGCCGTCTCAGGTGCGGAAGAGATAATAGATAAGGTGAACAGATACACCCGAATCTTTGCCGATAAAGGTCTTCCCGTTTTCTTCACCAGAGACTGGCATCCGGAAGAGCACATATCTTTTAAGGAAAACGGCGGGGTGTGGCCCAAACACTGCGTTGCCGGTAGCTGGGGAGCCCGGTTTCACGATAAGCTTTTCATTCCTGCGGACAACAGGTTCGTGATATCCAAGGGGACATCGCCGGATTTTGACGCCTACTCCGGTTTTCAGGGCACCGTTCTTGACCAATTGCTGAAGGAACGGGGAGTAAAGCGGCTTTTTATATCCGGTATAGCCACAGATTACTGCGTAAAGCATACGGCTTTCGGCGCCGTTAATCTCGGATATCAGGTTTTTATACTGCTTGATGCGGTGAAGGGTGTGGACCTTTCTCCCGGTGACAGCCACAGGGCTCTGGAGTTCCTTTACTCTCTGGGGGTTGTGGGGGTGGAGTTTTGAGGAGTCTTTCACAGCTTGAAGGCGTGCTGAAAAAGATAAACAGAAGGGGATACAAGGCTTACAAAGAGCTTGAGGGCAGATATGAGCTCGGAGATGGGGTGGTGCTTGATATATTCCATGTGCAGGGAGACCCCTTCGCCTCTCCCACCAGAGTGAGGCTCTTAATCCCGCTGGGATTTCTGGGTTATCCCGATTATCTCTTTTCCACCACCGCAAGAAAATATGCCTTTGAGGATTTTCTCCTCAGGGTTTTTGACAGGCTTTTAAAACCCTTTTCCAGAGTGAGAGGAACGGGAAAGAGCGGCCTTTACTTTGTTGATTCAGGGGCTCAAGAAGTCCTCATCCGCTCCGACTGCACTATAGAGGAGAGCCGGCTTGAGGTGAGGTTCTCTCTGGGGCTTCCTGCAAGGGGAAGAACCATAATGGCTGACGTTGCGTGGAAGATGCTTCTTGAAGAGGTGCCTTCCGCTGTCCGCAGGCTCAGGTGGGCGGTGATTGACGGGGAGAAGGCTGACGAGTTTGTGAAGGTGGTTGAGGATTTTGAGTTCATACAGGATAGCCTCAGGGAAAAGGGTATTGTGGCTTTTGTTGCGGACGGGAGCCTCCTTCCGAGAAGGTCCGGGGTTGACGACAGACCTCTTCTTTCCGGAAAAAGATTTGCCTCGCCAGAATCTTTAAAAGTTGCGTTTGAAACACCAAATCACGGATTGATAGAAGGGATGGGAATTCCTGAAGGGGTCACCCTTATAGTGGGTGGCGGCTTTCACGGAAAGAGCACTCTGCTACAGGCAATAGAGAAGGGGATTTATCCCCACATCCCCGGAGACGGAAGGGAATTCGTTGTAACGGTGAATGATGCCGTCAAGGTCCGTTCGGAAGACGGAAGATACGTGGAAGGGGTTGATATATCTCCTTTTATCCATAACCTTCCCCTTGATATTGATGTGACCTTTTTCTCCACGGAAAACGCTTCCGGTTCCACATCGGTTGCCGCCTCCATTATGGAGTCCCTTGAGATGGGCGCTTCCCTTCTGCTTCTTGACGAGGACACCACAGCCACCAACTTTCTGATAAGGGATGCCCGGATTCAGAGGCTTATAGAGAAGGATAAGGAACCGATAACCCCTTTTATAGATAGGGTCAGGGAGCTTTACGAAAGGCTGGGGGTTTCCACCGTGATGGTGGTGGGAGGCTCCGGGGATTACCTTGACGTGGCGGATACAGTGATAGCCATGAAGGATTTTCTACCTGAAGACGTTACGGAAAAAGCAAGGGAGATTGCAGAAGAGCTGCCTACCCGTAGAGTTAAAGAGGTAAAAGAGCCTCTGGGCAAAATCCGAAGGAGGATTGTGCTTCCGGAAACCTTTGAGATGAGAAGAAAGACCAAGGTCAAAAGCAGAGGGTTAAGAGAAATCGTCTTTGGGGACGAGGTGATAGATGTGTCTTTTGTGGAACAGCTCGTTGACAACTCGCAGGCAAGGGCAATAGCCGAGGTGCTCAAGTTTTACAAAAACAATCTTGATAACATCCCCATGTCGGATTTTCTTAAAAAAGTGGAAGCCCGCATAAAAAAGGATAAGTTTGACTGGATGTCAGGAAGGCCTAACTTCAACCTTGCTTTTGTTAGAAGTTTTGAGATAGCATCTGCTATAAACAGGATGAGAAGCCTCAAAGTTAAACAGGAGGTGTAGGGTGGAGCTGACCTCCTTTATTGTTATGGACGTCCTTGAGAAGGCTAAAGAGATGGAGCGTGCCGGGGAGCACGTTGTTCACCTTGAAGTGGGGGAGCCCGATTTTCCCCTGCCTGCCGAGGTGGCTGAAGCGGCGGCGCGTGCCGTGAGAAGTGGTCAAAATAAGTATTCTCAAAGCATGGGAATACCCGAGCTCAGGGAGGCCATATCCCAATACTATCTCAGCAATTACGGCGTTGAGGTTGAGCCGGAAAGGATTTTCGTCACCCCCGGAAGCTCGCCAGCTCTGCTTGCCGCAATAAAGATTTTTGCAGACGAAAAGGGGGAGAGAGTTGCCTATACAGACCCCGGCTATCCGTGTTATAAAAACATGGTGAGGTTTTTGGGGCTTAAAGAGGTGCCCGTTAAGGTCTTTGAGGAGAATTTCTTCAAACCCACTCCCGGTGAGCTGAAGGGATTTGATGTTATGGTGATAAACAGCCCTTCAAATCCTACAGGTGCCGTCTATTCTCCTTCGGAGCTTGAGGATTTGGTGAAAAGAGCCGAGGATGAGAATTTCCTTATCATATCCGATGAGATTTATCACGGTATAAGCTACGGAGACAGGGACCATACCATACTTGAGTTTACCGACAGAGCCATTGTGATAAACGGCTTTTCAAAGTTTTTTGCCGCAACGGGATGGCGGCTGGGCTGGATAGTGGTTCCCAGAGATAAGGTGCGGCTTATGCAGTGTGTGGCTCAAAACCTCTTTATATGTGCTCCCACCCCGCTTCAGTATGGAGCGCTCTCCTTCTTTGAAGAGGCGGTAGTGGATAAATGCAGGGGATATGTGAGAGAGTATAAGAAGCGGAGGGATTATCTCCTTTCCGAGCTGAAAAGGCTTGGTTTTCACATAAATTACGAACCCATGGGTGCTTTTTACATATTTGCGGATATATCCGGTTTTGGAACTGACGGCTTCTCCTTTTCCATGAGAGCCCTTTCCGAGGCGAAAGTGGCGATAACACCCGGAGTGGATTTCGGTTCCAACATGACTCAAAGGTATGTAAGATTTTCTTACGCCAATTCTCTTGAAAACATAAAAACTGCTGTAGAGCGGCTTTCCGAATGGTTGAAAAGAAGCTGACCATAGAGTCCGTTTATCTGCTCGTGGGTTTTCTGGGGCTTCTCTCTTCCATTATGGTTATGTTTGCCTCCTACACCGAGAGGAAGTTCTTTCAGCTTATGTCCGCCATATACCAGAAGTGGCACGGTGAGCTTAAAGAGCTTGTGATAGGAGTGGACGAGTATAAAAATCGCATGAACAGAGTTGACGAAATGCTTCCCGAATTCAAGCCAACGAGGTTCATGCTCACCGCGGCAAACGTGTCCGTTGTGCTGGGAATCCTCATCTATTCCTATTCCCTCCTCGCCGTGGTCAAGGGCTGGCAGCCTCAACTGTTTCTGCTCAAGCTGTTCATGGCTTCTGCTTTTCTGTTTATATTTGCCGGTTTTGCGGCATATTTTGTGAACAGACGGCTTCTCTCTTCTGCAAACAAGGTGAAGGAGCTGTTGGAGGAGATTTACGGTAAGGTATGAAGATAATCGTCACTCACGACAACAGTGATTTTGACGCCATAGCCTGCGTTGTTGCGGCTAAAAAACTTTACCCCGACGCCGTTCCGGTTATGCCCAGTTCGCTGGAGAAAAATGTGAGGGATTTTCTGAGAGACTCCGGATACGACATAGAGTTTATGCACCCTTCCCGGGTGGAGCCTGAGGATGTGGAGCTTATAATATGTGTGGATTCCAAAAGAATTGACCGGAGCCGGGTGCTTGAGAAGGTCCTGAAGAAGGGAAAACCGGTAATCCACATCTACGACCATCACCCCGCCCATCCCAAGAACATATCGGGAGATGTGGAGATAATAGAGGATACAGGTGCCTGCATAACCATAATGGTTGATATAATGAGGAAAAAAGGCATTGAGATGACCGCTGAGGAGGCCACCATCTTTGCTCTTGGGCTATACGAGGATACGGGATTTTTTACCTTCACCTCCACCACCCCCAAGGACCTTGAGGTGGGGGCTTTTCTTCTCTCCAGAGGCGCCAACCTCAACATTGTGTCAGACTATCTCAAGAGGGACCTAACCCCTGAGCAGGTGGAGCTTCTGAACGAGATGATAAAAAACCTTGAGGTGTTCCGTATAGCTGGAATTGACGTGGGTATAACCCAGATATCGCGGGATAAGTATGTAGGGGACCTTGCCGTCCTGGCTCACAAGTTGAGGGACATGCAGTCCATATCCGCCCTTTTCGTGCTTGCGAGGATGGACGACAAGATAACGCTTATTGCCAGAAGCAGAACGGAAGCCCTTAACGTGGGCGAGATTGCCACCGAGTTTGGAGGAGGAGGACATCCCACTGCCGCTTCCGCTTCTATAAAGGATTTGACCCTGACTCAGGTGAGGGAAAAGCTTTTAACTTTAGTGAGGAAAGAGCTTGAAACCACCCGGACGGCGGAGAGCATTATGACCTCCCCGCCGATAATAGCCTTCCCCGAGCTTAGCCTTGAAGAGGCGGAGAAGATTATGGTGAGATACAACATCAACTCGCTTCCCGTGGTGGATAAGGGGAAGGTGGTGGGAATCATTACCCGGCAGACCGTTGAGCGCGCTCTTCATCATGGACTGCACGAAGAGAAGGTTGAGGACTACATGAACACCGAGTTTGAGGTTGCCACCGTTCACACCTCTATAAAAGAGCTTGAGGACATTATGCTTTCCAGACAGCAGAGGATGGTGCCCATACTTGATGAAAGCGGCATTCTCGTTGGGGTGGTGACGAGGGGTGAGCTTTTAAAAGCCCTTTACGAGGATATGGTGAAAAGCTCGGTTTCCGAGAGAAAAGTCCCATTCAAAAAAGGGGTCAAATCCATTCTCCGGGAGAGGGTTCCCGACTGGCTGTTTGAAATTATAAAGACTGCAAAAAGGGTGGGGGAGAAGCTTGGGTTTAACGTCTATCTCGTGGGTGGTTTCGTAAGGGACCTTCTGCTCAGGGTTGAAAATTTTGACCTTGACTTTGTGGTTGAAGGAGACGGAATCACTTTTGCTGTGAAGCTTGCCGAAGCGTTAGGCGGCAGGGTCAATGTGCACGAGAAGTTTGAGACGGCGATAGTTATACTTCCTGATGACTACAGGATAGACGTTGCCACGGCAAGGCTTGAATATTACGAGGAGCCCGCCGCTCTTCCCAAGGTAATGAAAGGCTCCATTAAAAGGGACCTTTACCGCAGGGATTTCACCATAAACGCCATGGCTGTGAAGATTACAGGAGACGATGCCTACACCCTTATAGACTACTACGGCGGCTTGAAAGACCTTAAGGACAAGGTTCTGCGGGTGATACACAACTTGAGCTTTGTGGAAGACCCCACCCGTGCTTTCAGGGCGGTGAGGTTTGAGCAGAGATACGGATTTAGAATAGGACCTCAGACGGAAAAGCTGATAAGAATTGCCGTGAGAAACCGTCTGTTTGAAAAGCTGTCGGGGGCGAGAATCTTTTCCGAGCTGAGGCACATACTTGAGGAGAAGGCCGTCTGGGGAATGGTGAAGCGCCTTGATAAGCTGGGGCTCCTTCAGTTCGTCCATCCTGAACTCAAGATTGACGAAAGGTGTGAAAGGCTCTTCTTCAGCATACAGGAGACCCTTTCCTGGTATGAGCTTCTCTTCAGAAAGGAGAAGCCGGAGATTTGGATGATTAACCTTATGGCTCTTTTCAGAAACTTGGATAGAAGCAAGTTAGAAGCAGTTCTTAAAAGATTCGGTATCTCAAAGAAGGAGCGCGAAACGGTGCTTCAGGGGATAAGCTGTGCCGATAGGGTTATGGGTGAGCTGAAGGCTTCCCAGGACCCGGTTGCCGTTTACAAAACGCTTACGCCGTATCCGCTGGAAGCCGTGCTTTACTTCATGGCTTACGCGGAGGAGGAAGAGGTTAAGAAGAAGATATCCCACTACCTTATGGAACTGATGGATGTGAAAACCGAGGTGAGGGGAAGGGACCTGATAAAGCTCGGACTTACGCCGGGACCCATATTTGGCGTGCTTCTCAACAAGCTCCTTGAGGCAAAGCTCAGGGGTGAAGTGAAGAACAAGGAAGAAGAGCTTGAGTATTTGAAAAGGCTTTTGAAAGAACAGCATGTTGCGTAAGCTGACGATACACTGCCATTTTTATCAGCCTCCCAGAGAAAACCCCTGGACGGAGCAGGTGGAGGTTGAAAAATCGGCTTTTCCCTATAAAAACTGGAACGAAAGGATAGCTCACGAGTGCTATTCCAGACTTGTGCCGGTTCTGCCATTTCTGAGCCACAACTGGGGTCCCACCCTGTTGAAGTGGATGAGAAGGGAGATGCCCGGCCTTTACGAAGATGTGAGGCGGCAGGTGAGCCGGCACAGAAACGCTCTGATGCAGCCCTATTACCACGCCATTCTTCCCCTTTGCGATTCGCTGGACAAGAGAATACTGCTTGAATGGGGAAAGCGCTCTTTCCGGCGGTGTTTCGGCTACTTTCCTTTGGGGGTGTGGCTGCCGGAGCTTGCCGTGGACCTTGAAACGCTGAAGGCGGCAGAGGATGCCGGATTGAGGTTTGCCGTTCTGGGTTCTCATCAGGTCAAAGCGGGCGTTCCGGGGCTTTACAGGATTTGCGGACTTCGCAATTTCTGCGTTTTTGCCTTTGACAGGAGTCTATCGGGAAAGATTGCCTTTGCTCCTTGCGAGCTGTTTGAGCCGAAAAGCTTCGTAAAGTTTATGCGGGATGCCCTTGGGGAGAGGGGTCCTTACACCGTGATTGCCCTTGACGGTGAGACCTTTGGTCACCACAAGAAGGGAGGCGATAAGGCTTTAAAAGCCCTTGTTGGCGACGGAGACTTTCGCCTGACAGACCTGAACGGGGCTTACTCCCTGTTTTTCCGCCACTTCAGAGAGAGCGAGGTGGTTGAGAACACATCCTGGAGCTGTGCTCACGGTATAGAGCGCTGGAGGGGAGACTGCGGGTGCAATACCGGAGCCCATCCGGGGTGGAACCAGCGATGGCGTGTTCCTTTAAGGGAGGCGGTTGACTGGCTCAAGGCAAAGATAGACGAGATTTTCTTCTCCCTTTCCCCTGAATACTTTAAAGACCCGGAAAAAGCGCTTCTGGATTATGTTTTCGTGGTTGACGGCAGGAATTTCCGCTTGATGAATCGCTTTCTGCGCAAGCATTTAAAGCGCACGGGAAAAAAGTTTTCCGTTGATGCGCTTAAACTCGTTGAGATGAAAAACGCCGCTTTGGCTATGTTCACCTCCTGTGGATGGTTTTTTGACGACATCTCCGGGATAGAAAGCCAGATAGTTATGCGCTATGCAAAAAGGGCTATGGAGCTTGCTTTTGATGTCTCATCCACCTTTCTGGAGGGAGGATTTCTGAACATACTGTCTAAAGCAGAAAGCAATGTGAAGGAGTATGGAACGGGGAAAGACATATATCTCAGGTTCGTTGCCCCTCTTTCAAAGACCCATGAAGAGCAGGTGGCTCAGGCTTTGAAGGAGCACGAGGCAAAGAGAGCCTTTTTATACGGGTCCGTTCTGGTTGAGGTTGTTGAAAGGCGGAAAAGCTTTGAGGCTGGAGTTTGCTTTGAAACGCTGAAGGTCCTTTCAAAAAGCGTAATTTTAGGAGATGAGCGGTCTTCGTATTTTATAAGGCTTTCTTCAGCGGGCGGTCGGTTCGTCTTTCCTGTTGATGTGGATTCGGACGAGCGGTGGGCTGAGCTTCAGGAGCGCCTGCATGAGGCTATGAAAAGGGACCTGATAGGCTTTTTCCTGGAGGTTTTCACTCTAATTCAACCGTGACCTTTTTCTTATACCAGTCTTTGATGATGGACGATGCGGGGCGAAGGTAAGCGAATATCTCAAGGTTTCCAAAGCTGTCAATTACGGCACCGAGCGGCTTTCCCTTTGCCTCTTCAAAGCTTGACGATAGCCCTTGAATCTCTACACCGCAGTCTTCTATGACTATTTTCCTGACGGCTTTTCCCTTCAAATTCTCTTCCTCTATGCTCGTTATGAGGTTTCCAAAGGTATCTTTGAGTATGATTTCGCCAATTATCCTGTTTTTCTCCGATTTCACTACAGGTGGAGGTATCTTTTTGATGTTTTTAACGCGCCTTCCCAGAAGGGATAGGGGAAGCCCCCGGCAGATTAAAGCGGCGCACGGAGCGAAGATGTCCCTTCCGTGAAAAGTTCTGCTTACAGGTTTTATGAAGAAAGCCTCTTCCGAGACCTCGTATGCGGGCTCTTTATCGCTGATTATCCACGAAAGCACACCGTTGTCCGGGGCTATAAATGTCCTTCCGTCTTTTTCGGCGGAGATTATCCTCCTTTCGGTTCCCACTCCGGGGTCAACCACCACCACAAACACCGTGTTGCGGGGAAAGAATTGATGGCTCTTTTTCAGGATGAAAGCGGCTTCCTCAATGTTTCCGGGTGAAACGGTATGGGAAAGGTCTATCACCTCACAGGGGCAGATACCCCTTATAACGCCTTTCATAATGCCAACGAAACAGCTTCCCGCGCCAAAGTCGGTTAAAAGAGCGATAACTTTCCTTATTTTGCCAGCCTCCACAGGGTCTTTCCGTCCGGTCTGTCCTCAAGGAGGATACCTTTGGACTTGAGGAAGTCCCTTATCTCGTCGGCTTTTTTGTAGTTTTTCTCTTTTCTCGCTCTGCTTCTTTCCTCTATAAGGCGTTCAATCTCTTCTGCGGAAAGCTCAAGCTCCTCGCTCTTTGCTTCCTTAAACCACTCAGAGGGCTTGTGGCTTAATATGCCGAATATCTCTTCAACTTCTCCCATAAAGTCCGCCATGGTTTCCGCAACAAGGGCTTTCTCGGTGAGGGATGCTCCGCTTTTGTCCACGAATCTGTTGAAGTCGCGGACGGACTCAAAGAGCTTTCCTAACGCCATAGCGGTGTTGAAGTCGTCGTCCATAGCCTGATAGAATTCTTCCTTTGCCTTTTCGATTTCCGCCTTTGCTTTTTCGGCTTCTTCTGTGACGGGGTGCTCTTTACCCTTTTCGGATAAGAGCTCTTCTATTTTCTCTTTGGTCCGGTAGAGCCTGTCAAGGGATTCCTTTTCTTTATCAAGGGCTTCAAAGGTGAAGTCTATGGGACTTCTGTAGTGGGTTTTCAGGAGAAACAGCCTGAGAAGCTCCCTGTCGTATCGCTTTAATATGTCCCTTATCAGAATTATGTTGCCCAGTGACTTTGACATTTTCTCCTTGCCTATGTTAACGAAACCGTTGTGTATCCAGTAAATCACGAAGGGCTTACCTGTTGCTCCTTCACTCTGGGCTATCTCGTTTTCGTGATGGGGGAATATGAGGTCCATCCCTCCACCGTGAATGTCAAAGGTTTCTCCGAGGTATTTCATGGACATGGCGGAGCATTCAATGTGCCATCCGGGCCTTCCCCTGCCCCACGGGGATTCCCACCACGGCTCGTTGGGTTTGGAAGCCTTCCACAGGGCAAAGTCAAGAGGGTCCTTCTTCTTTTCGTCTATTTCAATTCTTGCTCCGGCGAGCATCTCTTCTATGCTTCTTCCCGAAAGCTTTCCGTATTCCTTGAACTTGCGGACTTCGTAATAGACGTCTCCGTCAACAACATAAGCCAGCCCCTTGTCAATCAGCTTCTGTATAAGTTCTATCATTTCGGGTATGTGTTCCGTTGCTTTCGGTTCAATGTCGGGTCTCAGGGCTCCAAGGGCGTCTGTATCTTCGTAAAAGGCCTGTATATATCTTTCCGCTATCTCTTTACAGCTTTTTCCTTCTCTGTTCGCTTTGTTTATTATTTTGTCGTCCACGTCCGTAAAGTTTCTCACATAGACCACTTTGGGAAACTTCTTTTTGAGGTATCTGTATATCATGTCAAACACAAGAATGGACCTTGCGTGCCCTATGTGGCAGTAGTCGTAAACGGTTACGCCGCACACATACATGCCGATTTTGTCA
>JAADEW010000068.1 GCA_013153205.1 Deferribacteres bacterium
GACGGAAACGCCATAGAGGAACTGCCGAGGTTTAAAGCAAAGTTCAAGCATGCCGAAATTATTATGATAACAGCCTACGAAAAGGATGCGGAAAGTGCGGTGACAGCCCTGAAAAGAGGAGCGTTTGACTATCTAACAAAGCCTTTCAAGCTTGAGGACCTGTCCCTTCTCATATCCAAAGCCGCAGAAAAAGCCCATCTGAAAAAGGAATACGAAAGCCTGAAGAAAAAGCTCAAAGAGAAAGAGTTTGAAGGCATAGTGGGAATAAGCGACGAGATGCAGGAGGTCTTTGAAAAGATAAGAAGGGTGGCAAAGACCAACATAGCCGTGTTGATAACGGGTGAGTCCGGAACAGGGAAAGAGCTGGTAGCGCGAACAATCCACAAGCTCAGCAACCGTCCGGGCAAATTTGTGGCAATAAACTGTGCGGCTATCCCTTCCAACCTTCTGGAAAGCGAGCTTTTCGGCTACGAGAAGGGAGCCTTTACAGGAGCCGCCAAAAGCAAAAAAGGACTTCTGGAAGAAGCGCATAAGGGCACCATCTTCCTTGACGAAATCGGCGACATGCCTCTTGAGCTTCAGGGAAAGCTTTTGCGCTTTCTGGAAGACGGAGAGGTAAGAAGGCTCGGAAGCGGAGAATCAAAAAAGGTGGATGTAAGGGTGATATCCGCAACGAACAAGAACCTGAGGGAACTGGTGGACAAAGGTGAATTCAGAGCCGACCTGTTCTTCAGAATAGCAAGCTTCAACATTGAGATGCCTCCGCTTCGTTTAAGGAAAGAGGACATTCCCCTCCTGATAAAGCACGCTCTCAAAGAGGTGGAGAAAGAGACAAACATGAAATACACCATATCTTCAGGCGCTCTGAAAGCCCTTCTGCTTTACGATTACCCCGGAAACGTCAGAGAGCTCAAGAACATAATAAGACAGGCCGCTCTCATGAGCAACGGCGTCATAATGTTTGAGAACCTCCCGGAATACGTGATACAGTCAACGGGCAACATAATAAAAGGCAAAGAGGACAAGATAGAGATTAAAAACGGCTTTGACCTTGAAGAAGCCGTGGCGGAATACGAGAAGAAGCTTATTCTCAAAGCCCTTGAAAAGACGGACGGGGTGAAGAAAAAAGCCGCCGAAATACTGGGAATCAGCTTCCGTCAGCTCAGATACAAACTGGAAAAATACGGCATCAAATAGCCCTACTTTTCTATCCCGACCCTCGCCATAACCCCTTTGGTGTAGTAGTGCTTCACCTCTCTCATCTCGGTAACCAAGTCAGCGGCTTCAATAAGCTCCTCAGGAGCGTATCTTCCGGTGAAGATGAGCTCCACATTCTCCGGCTTTTTCTTCACCAGCTCAAGAAGCTCGTCAGCAGAAAGCAGTCCGAGATAAGCCGCCACATTGGCTTCCTCAAGGATAACTATGTCGTATTCCCCGGATAACATGGCTTCTTTAGCCTTCTCCAGGCCTTTTTTTGCAAGGGCTATGTCCTCATCGCTCATACTGCCCGAATGGACAAACTTGGGAGTGCCGAACTGCTCCACGGTAACCAAATCTGAAAGCCTCTCCTCTATAGCCTTTATCTCGCTATACTCTTTCCCCTTAAGAAACTGAGCTATATAAACCTTCAAACCCGCTCCCACCGCCCTCAAGGTCAAACCAAGGGCAGCTGTGGTCTTGCCCTTGCCGTTTCCCGTATAGACCTGCACATAACCCTTCTCAAGCTTACCCACCTTCTCCCTCCAGAAGATTCTCTATATAAGATTTAACCCTGTAAAAATCGGGCTTTATCCCAAACCAAATCTCCATGGAAAAGAGAGCCTGCAGTATCAGCATATCCAAACCGTTTACGGTTTTCAAACCAAAACGAGAAGCTCTATCAAGGAAAGGGGTAACGGAAGGGGTATAGACCACATCATAGACACAGCACCCCGGAAAAGCTTTCTCAAAGTCAACGGGAGGAAGTTCTTCCCCGTCCATACCGAGGGTTGTGGTGTTGACCACAAGGTCAACCTGCGGCAGAACCTCAGATATGGCAGTCTCGTCCCATTCAACGGGTATAACCCGCTCATCGGCAAATCTTTCAAGAAACAGAGAAAGCCTTGCCCTGCTTCTGTTAGCCACAAAAAGCCGCTTCACCCCTGAAACCAGAAGGGCGTAAGCCACAGCTTTCGCCGCACCCCCTGCTCCAAGCACCAGCGCCTCATTTACGCCGTCAATACCGTTTACCCGCAGGCTCTCAAGAAATCCCTGCCAGTCGGTGTTATAGCCTATGAGCTTATCCTCTCCCCGCTTGATGGTGTTAACAGCACCGATGGCTTTAGCGTCGTCAGAAACCATGTCCATAGCCTTCGCCGCCCGTTCTTTAAATGGAACCGTCACGTTAAAGCCCACCGCATTTTCAACAAAGCAGACGCCGTCAAGCACCTTCTCCAGATAGGCTTCCTTCGCCTTCACAGGCAGATAGACCGCATCAATGCCCATAAGCTCATAAGCGTAGTTGTGTATCGCAGGTGAAAGCGAGTGCTCTACCGGATTACCTATAACACCGAGCAGTTTCGTTTTACCGCTTATTCTCACCGCACAATCTCAAGGGCGTTGAAGAAGTAAGAAATCTCATACTTGGCAGACTCCGGCGAATCCGAGCCGTGAACGGAATTCCTCTCTATGTTAAGACCAAACCTCTTCCTTATGGTCCCTTCTTCCGCCTTGGCAGGGTCGGTGGCTCCCATAAGCTTCCTCCACCTTTCAATCACATTCTCTCCGGAAAGCACCATAACCACAATGGGGCCAGAAGACATGTAGTCGGTAAGGCTGTCAAAGAAAGGCTTATCCTTATGCACGTAGTAGAAGCCTTCCGCCTGCTTTTTGGTCAGATGAAGCATCTTCATAGCGGAAATCACCAGACCTTCACCCTCTATCGCCTTGACAATCTCCCCAATAATGTTTCTCTCAACGGCATCAGGTTTTATGATAGCAAGGGTCCTCTCCATGGCTTCCTCCTTTTAAGCTCTTTTAGTTCTTATGGTAATGGGAAACTCCTCTTCCAGCTTTTCTGCTATCTTCCAGAAGATTTCGTCCACCTCAGCATCCTGAAGGGTCCTGTCCTCCGCCCCAAAGGTAAAGGACAGGGTTATGCTTCTCTTGCCCTCCTCTATGGGCTTTCCTTCATACACATCTATCAGCTCTACCCTTTTGAGATAAGGAATGTTTTGAGCCGTGATGAAGTTGTAAATGGTTTCAAAGGCTATCTCCTTGGGAACGACAAAAGAAAGGTCTCTGGTAACCTCGGGATAACGGGGCAAGGGCGAGAAGCTCTTTTCAAGCTTCATTTCCTTCAACTCGTCAAGCTTAAGCTCTCCAACCCACAGCTCCTGAGGTGCATCAAGCCTGTCAAGAAAATCGGGATGCAAAGCACCTATATATCCAACTATCCGCTCTCCCAGAACCACATCGGCAGACTTGCCCGGATGGAGAAACCTCTTTTCCGATGGCACAAACCTCGCTTTAGCACCCAGAAAGCGGCAGAGCCCCTCTACAATGCCCTTTGCATCGTAAAAGTCATACTTTCTCGGCCTTTCAGACCAGTGTCTGGGAACAAAACCCGTAAGAAGGAATCCCAGATTCAGCGCTTCCTTAATCCCATCACCCTCCTTCCAGAAAACCTTACCCGTCTCAAACAGTGCAAGGTCCATCTCCCTTACCCTGAAGTTCCTTAACGCAACCTCAACTAAACCGAAAAGCAGAGAGGTCCTCATAACCGCCATCTCTTCGCTCAGGGGATTGAGAAGCTCAACGCACCTCTTTCTCTCCTCCTCAAGTCCCAACAGCTCAAAATATCTGGGATTTATAAAGCTGTAAGTAATCACCTCAAAAAGCCCGGAAGCGGAAAGCAAGTCCCTAACGCTCTCCACAAAGGCATAACTCGATTCCATCTTATCCTTAGGGATAGGCTCAGCGGGCATGAGCGAAGGTATCCTGTTGTATCCCCAGATTCTCGCCACCTCTTCTATCAGGTCTATCTCTCTGGTGACATCGTGGATACGGTGATAGGGCACCTCCACCCTGAAGCCCTCGTCAATCTCTTTAAGCTCAAAGCCAAGCCCCGTGAGAATTCGTCCTATCTCACCCTTTTCTATCCTCTCCCCTAAAACGAAGTGGGTTCTCTCCGTTCTCAGGGTCACCACCGGCTTTGCAATCTTTTTAGGATAATTGTCGTATAATCCCTTTGCCACCTTACCGCCTGCAAGCTTCTGTATCAGCTCCGCCGTTCTATCAATGGCATAGACCAGAGCTTCAACATCCGTTCCCCTTTCAAACCTTTTGGAAGCCTCGGTTGAAAGCCCCAGCCGTTTGGAAGTCCTCCTTATAGAGGAGGGGGAAAAATAGGCGCTTTCAAGAAGCACCTTCGTGGTGGAACGGGTCACCTCAGAGTTGGCGCCGCCCATAATTCCCGCTATAGCCACGGGCCTCTGGGCATCAGCTATCACCAGAGTGTCCGTATCAAGCTCCCTGAACTCCCCGTCAAGCGTCACAATGTATTCCCCTTCCCTTGCCCTTCTCACCACTATCCTGTGCTCTTTAAGGGTATCGTAATCAAAGGCGTGAAGAGGATGGCCTATCTCCATAAGCACATAGTTGGTGATGTCCACCACATTGGATATGGGCCTCATACCAAAGGCTTTGAGAGCCACCTTCATCCAAAGCGGGGATTCTCCAACCTCAACACCCTCAATGTATCTTGCCGTGTATCTCGGGCAAAGCTCAGGCTCCTCAATGCTTACATCAACAAACTCCTCAACGGGCCTGTCCCATTCCTCAAGCTCTATCTCTGGAAGGGAAAGGGACCTGTTGTATAAAGCGGCCACCTCCCTGGCAACGCCGAGAACGCCAAAACAATCACCCCTGTTGGGAGTGGGAGAGACCTCAAGAACATAGTCGTCCATATAAACGTAAGGGGCTATGCTGACACCGAGCTGTGCATCCTCAGGAAGCTCAAGGATGCCCCACGTATCCTCAACAAGCCCCAGCTCTATTTCAGACAGCAACATACCCTCGGACTTCTGCCCGCGGATGTCTGCCGCCTCAACCCTGACCCCATTGGGCAGTTCAGCCCCCGGAAGTGCAAGGGCAACCTTAAGCCCCTCGCGCACATTGGGAGCACCGCACACCACCTGATAGGTTGTGCTTCCATCTGTAACCTTCAGCACCTTTAGTTTGGGGGCATTGGGATGGGGATTCACCTCCAGTATCTCGGCAACCACACATCCCTTCACGGAATCCTTAAGCCTTTCAACCCCTTCAACCTCCAGACCGCCCATGGTGAGGCGCTCCGCCACATCATAGGGGTCAAGGTCTTTCAGGTCCAAAAACCTGCCCAAAGCGGAAAACAAAACCTTCAATTTACCTCTCCTTAACTAAGAGAATTGAGCAAGAAAACGCCTGTCGTTTTCAAAGAAGAGCCTTATGTCATCTATGCTGAACTTGAGCATGGTGATTCTTTCAACACCAAGCCCAAAAGCGTAGCCCACAATCTTTTCCGGGTCGTAGCCCACAGCCTTGAAGACCTCCGGGTCCACCATCCCACATCCCAGAATCTCAAGCCACCCGGTTCCCTTACACACCCTGCAACCTTTGCCCCTGCAGATAACACAACCAATGTCCATCTCAGCGCTGGGCTCCGTAAAGGGAAAGTAGCTGGGCCTGAACCTGACCTTCGTTCCCTCTCCAAAAATCCTTTTCGCAAACTCCTCCAGAGTGCCCTTCAGCTCCGCAAAAGTGACCCTTTCCCCAACCAGAAGCCCCTCTATCTGGTGGAACATGGGGGTGTGGGACACATCAAAATCCCTTCTGTAAACCTTGCCCGGTGCAATTATCCTTATGGGCGGAGAATATCTCTCCATAACCCTTATCTGAACGGGGGATGTGTGGGTTCTCAAAAGCATCTCATCGCTTATGTAAAAGGTATCCTGCATATCACGGGCGGGGTGGTCCTTGGGAATGTTCAAAGCCTCAAAGTTGTAGTAGTCGGTCTCTATCTCCGGACCCTCAGCCACATCAAATCCCATCCCTTTAAACACATCTATAATCTCGCGAGCCACCTGCGTGATGGGATGCAGAGCTCCCAGAGGAGGGATTCTGCCGGGAAGGGTAATGTCAACCCTTTCAGCCTCAAGCTTCCTCCTTTTCTCCTCTTCCTTGAGCTCCTTCTCCCTCTCCTCAACGAGCCGCTCCAGCAGAACCTTCACCTCGTTGACGAGCCTGCCCAGAACAGGCCTTTCCTCAGGCGGAAGCTCTTTCAAACCCTTCAAAATCCTGGTCAGTTCACCTTTTTTTCCCAGAAACTTTGCCTTTACATTTCTCAGCTCCAAAAGACTGCCCACATTCTTTATCTCTTCAACGGCCTGTTTTTTCAGCTTCTCAAGAGCCTCTTTCATTCTCCTTCTCCATCTTGTTCACCAGCTTATCAAACCTTTCAATACTCTCAGCCGCTCCTATAACGAAGATGGCATCTCCCTCCTTGAGCATGGTGTCCGCAGTGGGATTGATGTTAAGCTCCCCCGTTTTAGACTTTATCGCCACCACGTTAAGCCCAAACTTCTTGCGGAAATCAAGCTCTCCCAGCGTTTTTCCCGCCATGTGGGAGGGCACCTTCAGCTCGTAGATGCCCACATGCTCCGAAAGGTCAAGCTCATCAAGAATGCTGGGAGAAACCAGAGACTTGGCTATCCTCACCCCCATCTCCTCCTCAGGAGAGACCACCCTGTCACAGCCAATCTTCTTCAAAACCTTGGCGTGCAGAGGGGTTGTTGCCTTTGAAACCACGTAGGGCACACCCAAATCCTTCAAAAGAAGGGAGACGAGAATACTTGCCTCCATATTCTGGCCTATTGCAACTATGGCGCCGTCAACATCCTTGATACCTGCGGCTCTTAACGCCCTCTCGTCGGTGGCATCAAGCTGAACAGCCTGAGTAACAACGCCTTCTATCTGTTTTATCTTCTCCTCGGACTGGTCAATAGCCAGAACCTGACAGCCCATTTCGGAAAGGGTCTTGGCAACGCTGTAGCCGAAACGCCCTATACCAATGACAGCAAAATACTTCATTTAAGCCGCCTTCTTGTTTAAAGCCTCCTTAGC
>JAADEW010000045.1 GCA_013153205.1 Deferribacteres bacterium
CTCAATGTGAAGATGTCCGTCTTCATAACCTGATTCTGACCGGGTGTGGCGGAAACCTGAAGCTTGAAGTTTCCTTCCATTACCACATCCCTGATGATAGCCTCAACCTTGTTGGGAGCATCGGTGCTCCACAAAGCGGCGGCATCTCCGTTTAAGAGCTTCTTGGTGTTGAACTCCGTTGCGGTTGAGATTCTGTCAATCTCAGCCTTCAACTGCTGAATCTCCTTCTGAATCTCAACCCTGTCCGTTGCGGTAAGGGTTCCGTTTGCCGCCTGAACAGCAAGCTCCCTCATCCTCTGAAGGATGCCGTGAACTTCTTTAAGAGCACCCTCAGCCGTCTGAAGGAGTGAGATACCGTCCTGAGCGTTCAAGGTAGCCCTGTGAAGGCCGCTAATCTGAGCACGCATCTTCTCACTGATGGCAAGACCAGATGCGTCATCTGCGGCAGAGTTAATCCTCAGACCGGACGCAAGCCTTTTGAGGGATACCTGAAGAGCATCGTTGGCTTTACCCAGATTAATCTGGGTATCAATAGCCATTATGTTGGTGTTGATAAAAATTCCACCCATCTCCAACCTCCTTGTTGGTTTTTTACGGGCTTCCCTGCCCGCTTAATCTGAAGACTTACTCAAAAGCTTCCCGTCTTACCGGCCCTGCCGGTATCGGCTTCACTCCATTCACCACCTCCACGCTATTTTTTCACTTTTTATATCGGCTAACTCTGTAAAAACTTTAGAGGTGAAAACAACTTTTTTAAAATTCCAGAAGCTCTACCAAATGCCTGATTTCCAGCGATGTACTGGTGGCAACCGCCATCTTCTCAAGCTGTAGCATACAGGCAGGGCATGTGGTGGCCACAATCTCCACCCTTCCCGCAATCAGGTCTCTTATTCTCTCAACCCCCACCTGTTTTGATATTTGAGGGTAGAGAATGGAGACTTCCCCCCCGAAACCACAGCACTCACGGCTGTTCGCCTTCACATAGTTTTCGCCGAAAATCTTACTCAAAGCCTCATCCATCTCGTCTCCCAGACCCTGACCTTTACAGAGATGACAGGGATGATGAAAGGAGACCCTTTTACCTCTGAAGGCTTTCTTTACCGAAAGGGCATCTGCGTATTCCACAATTAGCTCGGCAACATCCACGATGTTCAACCCGGGGCACCGCTCTTTGAGATGATGACTGCAGGTGCTGCAGGGGGTTATAACAGCGGGGAATTCCTTAAACAAAGCGGTGTTTTCTTCTGCGAGCCTTCTTCCTTTATCAAAATCCCCCACCGCCTCGTGAGGATGACCGCAACAGCGCTGTCCATCAGGTATGGAAGGGTTGTATCCCATCTCCTTCAAAAACCGCACTGTCTCCCCGGCAAGGTGCGGATACCTCAAGGGGACGACGCACCCTAAAAAGACGGCACACACCTTGCAGGAAGAGGAATGGGTATCGGCACGGGCAAACTTTGCCGGCATCAGCGCTGAAGCCGCGCCATTGAGCATGCGCGATGTCCAGACGGACCTGCCCCTGCGCCAGAGAACCGCCTTTGCCTTCTTTATCCTTTCCGTAACCCTCACCTGCTGAGGACAGACACTCTCGCAGGAAAGGCACATGAGACAGGTGTAAAGTGCATCTTTGAAGCTTTCGTGAAAAACGCCTTCCTCCACGAGAGAGGCTATGTGAAGCCTGCCTCTCGGGCTTTTCTCCTCCCTTCGCGCAACCCTGTAAGTGGGGCAGACCGCCTTGCACTTTGCACACTTAACGCACACGCCTTCCATGAAGGGATAACTTACAGGTATTCAAAGGAGGTGGCAATATTGTTAACCATGCACCCACCGTGTATATTGGAGCCTATGAAGATAGAGAAAAGCGAATGTGTTATCAAAAGCTATTCTTTTGACGCAACAGGCATCGTCTTTGAACCGGAAGGGGTGGTCTTCGCCGAAAGCGAAAAAGACGTGATTGACACGGTGAGGCACTGCCTCAAAACCAAAACTCCCGTTATTCCGAGAGGAGCAGGCTCCGGCTTCACCGGGGGCTCTCTCCCGGTAAAAGGCGGCATACTGCTTTCCCTTGAGCGGCTCAACCGAATAATTGACATAGACACAAAAAACATGGTGGCAGAGGTTGAAGCGGGGGTGGTAACCGGCGAGCTGAGAAAGAGCGTGGAGTCCTTCGGGTTCTACTATCCCCCCGACCCGTCAAGCCTTGAGTTCTCAACAATCGGAGGGAACATAGCAGAAAACGCCGGTGGTCCCAGAGCGGTTAAATACGGAGTTACAGGGGACTATGTGCTCGGTATAAAAGCAGTCCTGGGCACAGCCGAGGTAATTGACACCACAAAAAGGCTGAAAAAAAATGTGGTGGGATACAACCTGACCCCTCTTTTCGTGGGTTCGGAAGGCACTTTAGGCGTGATAACCCGGGCACTGCTCAAAATTATACCCAAACCGGAAACAAGGCGCCTAATCCTCTCCTACTTTCCAGAACTTACAGAGGCAGGGAAAGCCGTCACGGAGATAATGGCATCCGGTATAAAACCTTCTGCTCTGGAAATAATGGACCGGGCATCCGTTGAATGCGTGAAGAGATACAAAGGATTCAGCATTCCCCAGAACACAGAGGCCATCCTCCTGATTGAAGTGGACGGAACGAAAGAAGAAGTCAGAAAGTATGCGCGGGAGATTGTCAAAATCCTGAAAGCGCATTCGGCAAAGACAAAAACCGCCAGAAACGAAAAGGAAGAGGAGGAAGTATGGGCTTTGAGAAGGGCTATATCCCCTTCCCTCCTCCACATTGCTCCCACCAAGATAAATGAAGACGTGGTGGTCCCCGTGGATAAAATGGCTCAGGCCCTTGATGCCTTCCGGAAGATAGGAAAGCTATACGGCGTCCCTGTGGTCTGCTTCGGGCACGCAGGAGACGGCAACATACACGTAAACGTGATGACAGACGAAAAAGACGAAAGGCTTTTTGAACGGGCAAAGAAAGCGGTTAGAGAAATCTTCATAGCCACGGTGGCTCTGGGCGGTTCTCTATCAG
This sequence comes from Deferribacteres bacterium, assembly GCA_013153205.1. Taxonomy (GTDB): domain Bacteria; phylum Thermosulfidibacterota; class Thermosulfidibacteria; order Thermosulfidibacterales; family Thermosulfidibacteraceae; genus JAADEW01. The sequence goes on from JAADEW010000045.1 coordinate 3,035, forward strand.
GGGAGCATGGAATAGGAATAACCAAAGAAAAATTTTTGCCCATTCAGGTGAAAAAAGAGGAGATTCATCTGTGGAGAAGGATAAAGAAGGCCTTTGACCCTGAGAACATCATTAATCCCGGAAAGATGGGGCTAATATAGCTCTATAAAATCCTCTATAAACTCAATCTCCGGCTCACCTTCTCCATAGCGAATACCTATAAAGTGCGCCCTGTAATCACCCCGCCACCCACTCTTTTTAAGGTATATCTCCATGGCTTTGACCAGATGGGAAATCTTCTTTCTCGTAATAGAAAGAGCCGGGTTAAACCCTCCACCAGCCACGCTTCTCACCTCTACAAAGTGGAGCTGGCCCTCCTTTTCAGCCACAATATCTATCTCCCCCCACCGGGTATAGAAATTCCTGTCCACTATGCGAAAACCTCTTGATTCAAGATACCTTACGGCAAGCTCTTCCCCTAAATCACCTTTTCTCCTCTTTGAACCCAACGCCCCTGAAACTCCTTCTGTGTATGGGTGACGGTCCCACCTCCTGAAGCATTCTCCTGTGATATCTGGTGGGATAGCCCTTGTTCTGCGAAAAGTTGTATTCCGGAAAAATGAGATGATACCTTTCCATAAGCCTGTCTCTTACAACCTTGGCAACAATGGAAGCCGCTCCTATTGCAAAGCTTCTGGCATCTCCCCTGATGATGTTATAGGTGATGTCAGACACGGAAAGCTTCATGTTCCCGTCAATCAGCACCACATCGGGCCGTATCTTCAGGCAGGAGTATGCCTTTATCATAGCCCATATAGCGGCGTTCCTTATGTTTATCTCGTCAATTCTCTTCCAGCTTGCGGCAAATACCGCCCAATGACAGCTGGAGGATATTTTGTTGAAAAGCCGCTTCCTTTCGGAAGGAGAAAGCTTCTTAGAATCGTCCACATCAAAATCCGGCATCACGCTGTAGTCCACCACCACAGCCGCCGCCACCACAGGACCCGCAAGGCATCCCCTTCCAGCCTCGTCTATCCCGCAAACAAGTCTTTTTCCCTGAGAAAGTTTCAGGTCAAAAGCCACCTTGGGGTTCATCAGTCGTTTTCTTTAACCCTGCAAACAGCCACAACTTCGGAGTCAGACTGTATGAGCCTTGCACCTGAAGTGGCTCTGCCGTAAACGGGAATATCAGAAACGGGTATCCTTATCGCCATGCCGTCTTTGGTTATAATCATCACCTCGTCGTCATCAGAGACAACCTTCAGGTCAACGAGCTTGCCCGTCTTTTCCACAAGCTTGTGAGCGGTGACTCCCTGAGCACCCCTCCCCGTAATGCGGAACTCCTCAACGGAAGTGCGCTTGCCGAATCCCCTTTCCGTCACGGTGAGAACCTGCTTTCCGGAAACCGCAACGTCCATACCCACCACTTCGTCACTCTCTTTAAGCCTGACGCCTCTTACGCCTCTCGCCGTTCTTCCCATCTCACGGACCTGATTTGATGGAAAGACAACTGCTCTGCCGTTTCTGGTTCCGATAACCACAAGGCTGTCCCCATCAACGGGGCAGACGGCTTTAAGCTTATCGCCCTCGGAAAGGTTGATGGCAATAATGCCGTTTCTCTTAACATTGGAGAAAGCCGAAACGGCTGTCCTTTTCACGATGCCCCTTTCCGTCACCATGAAGAAAGAGCCTTCCGTCTCGCTGGTTATGTGGGCAATGGCGGTAACCTTTTCCCCTTCCTCAAGCCTTACCAGATGCTCAAGGGGTTTCCCCCTCGCCTGTCTGGAAGCCTCCGGTATCTCGTAAACCTTGACTCCGTATGCCTTGCCCCTGTCCGTAAAGATGATAAGGGTGTCGTGGGTTGAAGCGATATACATGTGCTCAACGAAATCGCTTCCCTTCATGTTGACGGCTTTCTTGCCCCTTCCACCCCTTCTCTGTCCCTTGTATTCCGTGAGGGGAACGCGCTTGATGTATCCCTTGTGGGTTATGGTGACCACAACCTCTTCCTCTTTTATCATCTCAATGGGAGTGAAGTCCTCAACGGCATCCGTTATCTCCGTCCGCCTCGGGTCAGCATACTTCTCTTTTATCTCAAGGAGCTCTTTTTTTATTTCAGCAAAAAGCCTCTCCTCTCTGGTGAGTATGTCCTCCAAATCCTCAATGAGAGCCAGAGTCTCCTTCAGGTCCCGCTCTATCTTCTCCCTCTCCAGAGCGGTGAGCCTCTGAAGCCTCATGTCAAGAATTGCCTGAGCCTGAGCCTCCGTAAGGCTGAAATCCGACATAAGCCTCTCCTTTGCCTCCTTGGGAGAAGCGGAAGACCTTATTACCTTTATAACCTCGTCAAGGTGGTCTATGGCTATCTTTAACCCTTCCAGAATGTGAGCCTTTTCCCTTGCCTTTTTCAGGTCATATTCCGTTCTTCTGGTGACCACCTCTTTCCTGTGCTCTATGAAGATGCCGAGGGCTTCCTTCAGGTTGAGAAGCCTGGGCTCCCCATCGTATATGGCAAGCATTATTATACCGAATCCCGTCTCAAGAGGCGTGTATCTGTAAAGCTTTCTCTCAACTATGCGGGGGTCCTCCCCGCTTTTGAGTTCCACCACAACCCTGATGCCTTCCCTGTTGGATTCATCACGGATGGCGTATATCTCACCGAGCTTACCCTCTTCGGCAAGGCGTGATATCTTCTCCACGAGAGAGGCTTTGTTCACCTGATAGGGTATCTCGGTTATCACCAGTGCAACCCTTTTGCCCTTCTCCTCAACGCTCACCCTTCCCCTTATCCTTATGGTTCCCCTTCCTGTCCTGTAGGCGTTTATAATCTCGCTCTTTCCGGTGATGACGCCGCCTGTGGGAAAGTCCGGACCCTTAACGATGTCTATCAGCTCGTCAACGCTCAAAAGGGGATTCTCAATAAGAGCTATCACCGCATCAACCACCTCGGCGAGATTATGCGGGGGTATGTTGGTTGCCATACCAACTGCAATACCGGATGCACCGTTTAAAAGAAGATTGGGCACCCTCGTGGGAAGAACCACCGGCTCCTCAAAAGAGCCGTCAAAGTTGGGGACAAAGTCCACTGTGTCTTTATCTATGTCCCTCAAAAACTCCTCGGCTATCTTGGACAGCCTCACCTCGGTATATCTCATGGCGGCAGGGGGGTCTCCGTCCATGGAACCGAAGTTTCCCTGCCCGTCTATAAGGGGATAACGCATGGAAAAGTCCTGAGCCATCCTCACAAGAGCCTCGTAAACAGGAGCATCTCCGTGAGGGTGATACTTACCCAGCACCTCTCCAACCACGCGGGCACTCTTCTTGTATGGCTTGTTGTGCAGAAGCCCCAGCTCACCCATGGCGTAAAGTATCCTTCTCTGAACGGGTTTGAGGCCGTCTCGTGCGTCGGGAAGCGCCCTGCCTATGATTACGCTCATGGCGTAATCGAGGTAGGCACTCTTCATCTCCTCTTCTATGCTGATAGGCACTACCTGAGCCATTTTTCCTCCCTGAAATTAACTCGTCTCTATTATTTTGGGCACCCTGAAGTGGCCTTTAGCCGCATCGGGCGCATTGGCAAGAGCCTCTTCCTGAGTGAGGCTCCTTTTCACCTCGTCCTTTCTCATAACCGAAACCAAATCCTTCAGGGGGTGATAGGTGGGCTCAACCCCTTCAACATCAAGCTCCTTCAACTTCTCTATGTAGTCCAGCACTTTGCCCAGCTGATGAGTGAACTCCTCTATCTCCTCATCGGTAAACTCAAGCCTTGCAAGCCTGGCCACATAAATGACCTCTTCCTTTGATATGGCCATACCTCACTCCTCCTTCTTCAAATTAGCAACCTTTGCAGAAAGCAGTTTTACTCCATATTTATAAAATCTTACCCTGAGCTTCAAGCTGTCCCCCGCACCCGAAAGAGCCACCACCACTCCCCTGCCGAACTTGGGATGAACCACCGCATCCCCACGGCGAAACTGCGGCTCCTTTCCACCTGACGGCTGAGGCACAGGTTTAGAAACCGCTTCCTGTCCGGGAAAAGAGCGCTTCTTTTCCACCCTCTCAATCAGCCTCTCCGGTATTTCGGAAAGGAACCTTGAAGGGGCAAAAGACTGTGTCTTCCCGAAGTATTTCCTTTCCCTTGCCAGTGTAAGGTAAAGCAATTTTTTGGCACGGGTTATTCCCACATAACAGAGCCTTCTTTCCTCCTCCAACCCGGCCGGGCTGTTTAGAGAGCGGAAGTGGGGCAGAAACCCCTCCTCCATCCCCACCATAAAAACCACATCAAACTCAAGCCCCTTGGCGGAATGGAGGGTCATAAGAAAAACCTTTGCCTCCTCTTTAATCTCGTCCACCGGTGAAGAGAGGGCAACCCTGTCTAAGAAAGCGTCAATACCGTTTTCAACGCCGTCGTAATCGCTTGCAACGCTCACAAGCTCCCTCAAATTCTCAAGCCTCCCCAGAGCCTCAGGGGTATTTTCCTCCTCAAGCATCCGAAGATAACCGGTTCTGTTCAGAATCTCCTCCACAAAGGCGGAAAAGGGAAGCCTGTCCTTAAGCTCCCTCAGCTCTTCAATAAGCGCCGCAAAATCCTTTATCCTTGAAAGCATGGCGCCTCTCAAAACCCCTCTTTCACCAGCCGTTTTGAGTGCCTCCCACAAAGGCACATCGGCGTTTTCCATAAATCTGGATATCTTCTCCACGGTTTTAGGACCTATACCTCTGGAAGGAACATTCACTATCCTCTTAAAAGAGACGAAATCGTTGGGATTTTTCACAAGCCTTATGTAAGCCACTATGTCCTTTATCTCTTTTCTTTCGTAAAACCTTATCCCGCCAACGACGAGATACGGAATATTCTTCCTGTTCAGCTCCTCTTCAAAGGGCCTTGACTGAGCACCCGTTCTGTAAAAGACGGCAAAGGAGCCATAGCTTCCCATCATTTTTTCTATCTCGGACACCACGAACCGGGCTTCGTCCCTTTCGTCATCTGCCACATAAAGCTTGATGGGTTCCCCTTCACCCCTTCTGGTGTAAAGCCTCTTTTCTCTTCTCAAGGTGTTGTTCTTTATCACATTCCAAGCCGCATCAAGAATAACGGAAGTGGAGCGGAAGTTCTCCTCAAGCTTTATGACCTTCGCCTCGGGAAAGTCTTTCTCAAAGTCCAGAATGTTTCTTATGTCAGCCCCCCTCCAGGAGTAGATGGACTGGTCGTCGTCACCCACCGCACACAGATTCCTGTGGTCTTCTGCAAGCCTTTTCGCTATCAAATACTGGACTCTGTTGGTGTCCTGATACTCGTCTATCATTATGTGTGAAAACCTTTCCTTCAAAAACTCTAAAGCATCAGAGTCGGTCTCAAGAAGCTTATTGGTATTAATCAAAAGGTCGTCAAAATCCATGAGGTTGTTTTTCTTCAGGAAATTCTGGTAGTCAAGGGCAACCCCAACAAGCACATCTCCAAAGGCGGAAGAGGAAAAACAGCTTTCAAAAGGGAGCATCCTCGTTTTTGCGTCGGATATAACGCTCTGAAGGTATCTGGGGGAAAAGCGGCGGTCGTCTATGTTTCGGCTTTTTATTATCTCCTTTATGATACCCAGCTGGTCCGTCTCGTCAACAATGCTGAAGTCAAGACCGTATCCCAGCGCACTGGCAAACCTCCTCAAAACCCACAAACAGAAAGAGTGGAAGGTGGAAACGAAAGGCTCCTCAAACGGGTTTAACACTGTGCCGAAACCGAGAAGGTTCCTCACCCTCGTCTTCATCTCGTTTGCCGCTTTGTTGGTAAAGGTGAGGGCAAGTATCTTATGCCCTTTAATCCCCCTATCCATGAGATAAGCGGTTCTGTAAGTGATTACCCTCGTCTTTCCAGAACCGGCACCCGCAAGTATAAGAAGGGGACCGTGAATCGTGGTCACCGCCTCTTTCTGAGATTCCGTCAGGTGGGAGAGTATCTCGTCAACGGAAACCCTTTTCAAGAAAGACCCCTCTCCTGAGCCCTCTTCCGTGCCTCTCTATTGTATGCGTCTATGATGTATTTTCTGGAAATCATGCCCACGAGCTTGCCGTCCTTGTCCACCACCGGCAGGTGGTCAATCTTTCTGCTCCCTATCTTCCTTGCCGCCGCGGAAAGGGGCTCGTCCTCCCTCAAAACGGGAGGAGTAACAGCCAAATCCCTCGCAACCACGAAATCCTCAAGTTCTCTCTCTGCAAATATGGCATCCCTCAACACCACAAAGGGGATAACTCCCACGAGCTTGCCGTCCTTGTCCACCACAAAGAGGTCGGTATGCTTGGCAAGCTTGCTGAAGTAGTCCCTTATCTGCTTGAGGCTCGCCCCCTCCCAGATAACGTCGTAGTCCTTGGTCATGGCATCTTTAACCTTGATGGACTCAAGGATTTCGGGCTCACGGCCGTGATGGACCTCAATCCCCATCTTGTGCAGGGCATAGGTGTCCAGAGTATATGGGAAAAGCCATTCCGCAAGAAGGCTTGCTATCACGCACGAAAAGAGAGCAGGAAGTATTATGGTGTAATCCTTGGTCATCTCAAACAGCAGAAATATACCGGTAAGCGGCGCGTGGTATGTCCCCGCAATAAAAGCACCAATGCCAACGGAAGCATAGGCACCGGGGCTTCCCACATGAACAGGAAGGATGTGGGCAAGCAGACCACCGAAAAATCCGGCTATCATCGCGCCTATGAAGAACCCCGGAGCAAAAAGTCCACCGGGATTCCCTGAACCCACTGTGAAGGCTGTGGCAACCATCTTGGCAATACCAAGGAGCCCCATGAGAACGAACGGATAGTAGCCTCTCAAAGCCTTCTCCACGAACCCGTATCCGTTCCCCAGCACTTCAGGAAATATAATCCCCAGAACACCCGTCAAAAATGCACCCAGTATAAGTTTTCCGTAAAAAGGTATGTTGAGAGATTCAAACCGCTCCTCAATAAAATAGTAAAGCTTGATAAACCCAACGGAAGCCACTCCTATCACCACACCCAAAACGGCGTATAAAGGAATTTCAACCCACGGATTCGGAATGGAGAAAGCCGGTATGTGGAAGGTAACCTCCCTGCCGTAAAGAGCCTCCGTAATCACCACAGCGGTTCCAACGGAAACAACCAAAGGGGGAAAGTGGTCTATATCAAAGTTGCCGAGCAGTATAATCTCAAGGGCAAACATCATCCCTGCAATAGGTGCATCAAAAGCGGCGGCTATAGCGGCTCCTGCTCCCGCCGCAACGAGAACGCGCATTCTGCCGGGATGGGCCCTTATATACTGACCCAGCGCTGAACCGAGAGCGGCTCCCAGAGAGGCTATGGGACCTTCCCTTCCCGCGGAGCCACCGGAGCCTATAACCAGCGTGGGAAGAAAGACGTTGAAGATTATCACCCTCTTCTTAATCAACCCGCCTTTTTTGAGCATAGCTTTAATAACTCTGGGAAGGCCGTAGCCTTTGGCTTCGTCTTTAAACTTTGCCACGAAAATCCCGGATATAGCCGCTCCCATTACGGGGAGAATGAAAACAAGCGGATGTCTTTTGCCCATTTCAATACCGAGATAGCCGCCTATCTTGTGGAAGAAAAGCTCGGTAAAAAAGTCCATAGCCGTTCTGAAAGCGGCGTTACCAAAGGCGGCAAGCACACCAACAAGAACCCCTAAAAAGATTAAAGCCGCCCTGTCAGAAAGCCTAACAGGCGCAAACCTTCCGCTATTCGACAGTGACAGCTTTCGCAAGATTCCTCGGTTGGTCAACATCAAGCCCCTTCCTTTCTGCCACGTGATACGCAAAAAGCTGAAGCGGTATAACATAAACGAACGGTGATAGCTCCTCCCCAACCTCGGGCAGGTAGAAAACATGGTCACACTTGCCCTCAAGCTCTTTATTGCCCGAAGTGGTAAAGGCTATCACTATCCCGTCTCTGGCTTTAACCTCCTCTATGTTGCCCTTAACCTTCTCGTAAACCCTATCAACAGGTGCCACCACAACCACCGGCATCTCTTTGTCAATCAAGGCTATGGGACCGTGCTTCATCTCTCCGGCAGGATAGCCTTCAGCATGGATATACGAAATCTCCTTAAGTTTCAAGGCACCCTCTAAGGCAATGGGATAGCTCACATACCTTCCGAGATAGAGAAAGTCCTTTTTGTCCAGATACTTCATCGCAAGGGATAAGAGCTCTTCGTCAAGCTCAAGGGCTTCCTCTGTAAGCCTCGGAATCTTTATAAACTCGGCAAATCTTGAAGCCACATCCTTTTCCTCAAGGTTTCCCCTTATGCTTCCCATATACAGGGAGAGGGAATAAAGCACCGCCATCTGGGTGGTGAAAGCCTTGGTAGAAGCCACCCCTATCTCTGGTCCCGCATGGGTGTATATAACCTCGTGAGCCTCCCTCGCTATGGAGCTTCCCATCACATTGCACACGGCAAGGGTAAGCGCTCCCTTCTCCTTGGAAAGCTTCAGCGCGGCAAGGGTATCCGCAGTCTCTCCGGACTGAGACACGAACACTGCAAGGGTTTTCTCGTCTATAACCGCATCTCTGTAGCGGAACTCCGAGGCTATGTCCACCTCAACGGGTATCTCTGCATACTTTTCAAGCCAGTACTTAGCCACGAGGCATGCATGGTAAGAGGTGCCGCAAGCAACTGCCACAATGCGGTTTATCTCTTTAAGCTTCTCTTCAAAACCGCTACTTACGAGATAAAACCTGTTCTCTTCAAAAGAATAGATGCCCTGAATGGTATCCGCTATGGCTCTCGGCTGTTCAAATATCTCTTTCTGCATAAAGTGCTTATAGCCCGTCTTCTCCGCGAGAACGGGAGACCAGCTCACGGTAAGGATGTCTCTTTTTGCCTTCTCACCGTTGTTGAACACATCAAAGCCCTCAGAGGTTATAAAGACGCAGTCCCCGTCCTCAAGGGGAATTATCCTGTTGGTATAGGGCAGGATAGCCGGTATGTCCGACGCAAGGATGTATTCTCCGTCTCCAACTCCAAGAACGAGAGGGCTCTCTTTCTTGTATCCAACTATTGTATCCGGCTCGTTCTCACAGATAGCGGCTATGGCAAAAGAACCGACCAGCCTTCTGGAGGCTTCCTGAACCGCATCAAAAAGGCTCCCCTTATAGCAGTCCCTTATAAGACAGGCGATAACCTCCGTGTCCGTCTGAGACTCAAAAGAGTAGCCCTTTGAGACAAGCTCGTTCTTCAGCTCAACATAGTTTTCTATTATGCCGTTGTGAACAACTGCTATCCCGCCACACACATGGGGATGGGCGTTCACATCGGTGGGTTTGCCGTGGGTGGCCCATCTGGTATGGCCTATTGCAACATTCGCCTTAACATCAAAGCCTTTAAGGGCATTTTCCAAATCCCTTATCTTTCCCTTGGTTTTGATGACCTTCAGCTTTCCATCAGCTATTACCGCTATTCCAGCGGAATCATACCCCCGATACTCAAGCCTCTTCAAGGAATCAAGCACAACCTCAACGGCATCCCTCTTCCCTATGTAACCCACTATTCCGCACATGGACTACTCCTTTATACCGTATTTTCTTTTCCTGTAATCTTCTATGCCCCTCCCCTTCAAAACCTTCATGGGAGCCCGGGTAATGGCAAGAGAATCCGGAGGCACATCCTTGGTAATGGTTGAACCGGCTCCTATGAGGGCGCCTTTTCCCACCCTTACGGGAGCAACAAGCTGGGTATCGCTACCTATGAAGACACCGTCTTCTATCACCGTCTTGTGCTTCTTCACCCCGTCGTAGTTGCAGGTTATGGTTCCCGCACCTATGTTAACACCGCTTCCCACCTCTGCATCACCTATGTAAGCGAGGTGGTTCGCCTTGGAGTTTTCCCCTATAACGGACTTCTTCACCTCAACGAAATTACCTATTTTTGAGCCCTTCATAAGACGGGTTTCGGGCCTTATACGGGCAAAAGGACCTATGGAAACGCCTTCATCAACAACGGCCCCTTCAATAACAGAGTGCTCGTTGATAACCACGTTATCCGATATGCGGCTGTCTCTTATAACGGAAAACGGCTTTATCTCACAGCCCTCGCCTATCACCGTCTTTCCCTCTATAAAAACAAAGGGGTGTATCACCGTATCAATCCCTACCTCAACATCCTCGTCTATAAAGGTGTTCTCCGGTGAAAGTATGGTAACTCCCTGCTCCATGAGCTGATAAGCCTTTTCCCTGCACCTTTCCCTGTAAGCCTCTGCAAGCTGTCTCCTGCTGTTGATGCCCATGCCTTCCCTCCTTACGGCTTCAACGGCTTTTATCTTGTAGCCGGAAGATGAAAGTATCTCAACCACATCCGTCAGGTAATACTCGCCCTTCCGATTGTCGTTTTTCACTTTATCAAGGGCTTTCTCCAGCAAATCCTTTTTAAAGGCGTAAACTCCGGTATTTACCCTTTTTATTCTCTTTTCCTCCTCGGTTGCGTCCGCCTCCTCAACTATCTTTAAAACGCATCCGTTCTTCTCAACCACCCTGCCGTAACCTGCAGGCTCTGAAAGCTCCGCAACCAGAACAGCACCTGCAAAGCCCTCATCAAGGGCCTCCACCAGCCTCCTGAGGCTCTCTCTCCTTACAAAAGGCATATCTCCCGGCATAATGATAACCACATCCCCTTCCACCTCAGGAAGAGCCGATTTAACGGCGTGAGCGGTTCCAAGCTGTTCGTGCTGGACCGCAAACTTAACGGACGGGTATCTCTTCCTCAGGAAGTCCTCAACCAGCTCCCTCCTGTATCCGGTAACCACAACAACCTCGTCCGCTTCGGAAAAAGCGGTATCCAGCACACATTCAATAAGGGTCTTCCTGCCGAGTCTGTGCATAACCTTGGGCAGTCTGGACTTCATCCTCGTTCCAAGACCTGCCGCAAGAACAACCGCTGAAACCATGCCGCCTACCCCACAGCACTTTGATTCTACAAATTCAAAGTTGTATTTTAAAGGATATGAAAGAATTTCTTAAAGAGGAAATTAGAAAAAGTCCAGCCTCACCGGGAGTCTATCTCTTTAAAGACGGGGAAGGCAGAATCCTTTATGTGGGTAAAGCAAAAAACCTCTCCCACAGGCTGAAAAGCTATCTCTCCAACAACCTGCCCTACAAGACGAAAAAAATGCTGGAGCTTGCCGAACATGTTGAGGTCATCACAACAGACTCCGAGCTTGACGCGTTCATACTGGAAAGCAACCTGATAAAAACACACCAGCCGCCTTTCAACGTGCTTCTGAAAGACGACAAGCACTATCCATACATCCGGATTGATGTGAGCGACCCCTTTCCGTATCTGGAGATAACGAGAAGAGTTAAAAACGACCACGCCCTATACTACGGTCCATATGTGCCCACATGGGCGGTAAGAGAGACCCTGAAGGTGGTCACCCAGGCATTTCCCATAAGAAGATGCACACAGAACCTTGCAAAGTCCAGAAGCAAAAGGCCCTGTCTCAACTTTCAGATTAAAAGGTGTCTCGCTCCGTGTTCTGGAAATGTAACCCGGGAGGAATACAGAAAGATAGTGGACAAGGTGGTGGAACTGCTTGAAGGAAAAGGGGAGGAACTCATAAAAAGGCTGGAAGAAGAGATGTATGCCGCATCCGAAAGGCTTGAGTTTGAAAAGGCGGCAAGGTTAAGGGACCAGATATTCAGCGTGAAAAAAATCCTCGAAAGACAGAAAAGCCTCCTTACCGAAAAGATTGACATGGACGTTCTGGCAACGGAGTGCTCCGGAAATCAGACCGCTCTAACGGTGCTTTTCGTGAGAAAAGGAATGCTGATAGGGGAAAAGATACACCTGTTCAACACATCTAACAGAGAAGAGGCTCTGGATGCCATCTTCAGAGAATACTACCTTGATGCTCCACAACTGCCCGATGTGATAATGACTTACGATGTGGAGCGCATCCTCACATGGATTCGCCTCCTATCTGAAAAGAAAAGGGTTGAAGCGAGAACCCCCTGGACCCCTCAGCTTGAAGAGCTCCTTGAGCTTGCAGGGAAAAAGGCGAGAGAAAGGCTTGAGGAGAGCACGAAAAGACGCAAAAACACGGAAAAACTCCTTGATGAGGCAAAAAGGCTTCTGGGACTTAAGAAAACGCCGCACCGCATAGAGGGATACGACATATCAAACACCTATGGAAAGGAAGCCGTGGGCTCAATGGTGGTCTTTATAGATGGGGAACCCTCCAAATCAGACTACCGCAGGTTCAAAATAAAGCAGGTGAAAGAGGTAAACGACTACGCAATGCACAGAGAAGTTTTGAGAAGAAGATTCCAGCACAGAGAATGGGAGCTTCCAGAGCTTGTGGTGATAGACGGTGGATACGGACACCTTCACGCCGCCGAAGAGGTTCTGAAAGAGATGGGTATAGAGGCTGACGTCATAGCCATATCCAAAGGAGAAAAAGGAGACGAAATATGGAGCAAAGGGGGAAAGATACCCCTGAACCTATGGCATCCGGTTATGCACCTCATTCAGCGGGTAAGAGATGAAAGCCACAGGTTTGCCGTAAGCTATCACCGCAGATTAAGAAGCAGGGAAAGCTTCTCATCCCTGCTTGAGTCCATACCCGGTGTCGGTGTCAAGAGAAAAGAGAGAATAATGAAAGAGGTCAGCTCCCTTGAAGAGCTTAAAAGAATGAGCCCTGAAGAGCTGTCTTCAAAATGCGGCATTCCTCTAAATATTGCAGAAAAAATATTGGAAAATCTCAACCATTGATGTTATAGTAAAGGGCATGAGTATAAAGAACTACGGAAAAGAGTTCACCGACGAGGTCAAAAAAGACCTGCAAAACTACTTCAAGGACCGGGACTACATGGTTATAGCGGTTCCTGAGAAGGAACCTATAAGGGTTTACGCCCTGAAAGCCACAAACACCGTGAGAAAAGCTCAGGAACTCCACGGATTCCCCCACATAGTAGCCGCCGCTGTGGGGAGAGCCATCTGCGGTGCACTTCTTCTCACATCCCTCATAAAGCACGCCACCAACCAGAAGATACTGCTGAGAATAGACTCAGACGGAGCCGTAAACCACATAGTAGTGGAAGCGGACGGACACGGGCGGGTGAGGTGCTTTGCAAGCTACAGAGATGTTGATGTGGAGACCAGAGAGGTAAAAGGCGTAAAAAAACTTGACATCGGCAAGGTCATAGGAAAAGGCAGTCTCACGGTGATAAAGGACCTCGGCTTTGGGGAGCCCTACTCTGGCATGGTGCCCCTTGTGTCTGGAGAGATAGGAGAAGACATAGCTTACTACCTCTGGAAGTCGGAGCAGATACCCTCAGCCGTGGCAGTGGGAGTGCTTATAGACGAAACCGGCAGAGTTCAGCATGCAGGTGGATTTCTCGTGCAGACTTTAGGGGAGACAACACCTGAAGCCCTTGAGGTTATAGAAAAAAGGGTCAAAGAGCTCCCCCCCATATCCTCCCTTTTAAAAGAGGGAAAAAGACCCGAAGACATTGCTCTTATGATTTTAGAAGGGTTAAACCCCCATCTCGTAGGACTTAAAGAGGTGGAGTATTACTGTCCCTGCTCGCAGGAGGTGGTTAAAAACCTCATCAAACAGATGCCAGAGGAGACCCTGAAGGAACAGCTTGAGGAGAAAGGATTCGTAGAGGTTCAGTGCAAGTTCTGCAACAGCGTTTATAGATTCACCAAAGAGGAAGTGGACAGGATTAGAACCTCATGAGAGAACAGCTTTCCCGGCTTCTCCACGCCCTCAGGCTGGAGGAGTCCGGAAGATGGGTTATCTACGGCCTTATCATAGGCGTCATATCCGGTCTGGGTGCCGCTGTCTTCTTCTACATCCTTGAACACGGCAAGCATTTTGCCATGTGCAAGCTCGCCGGTTTTGAACCTCCCGCCCCTTACGGCGAGCGCCTCTTTGAAAACGTGGACTGCGGCAGTTTCAACAGGCTCATCTTCTTCTTTCTGCCTGCGGTAGGCGGGCTTATATCCGGTCTTTTAGTCTATACCTTTGCACCGGAAGCGGAAGGCCACGGCACCGACGCCATGATTGAAGCCTTCCACACCAAGAAGGGAAAGATAAGGGGAAGGGTTCCCATCATAAAGACCATAGCCACCGTTGCCGTGCTTTCAACGGGCGGGTCCGCAGGAAGGGAAGGGCCCACCATACAGATAGGCGCAGGATTCGGTTCTTTCTTTGCGGAAAAGCTCAGGCTCACCTCCCGCGAAAGAAGAATCATGCTCATTGCAGGTGCAGGAGGCGGACTCGGTGCCATATTCAGAGCACCTCTGGGAGGAGCCCTCACCGCTATGGAGGTGCTCTACAAGGAAGACCTTGAAACGGAAGCCCTTATCCCCACGGTTATCTCATCAATCACCGCATATATCATTTTCACCCTCATATTCGGACACGACAGGATTTTCTACCTGCCCAACTACTTCTTTCACAACATAAAAGAGGTGCCATTTTACATAATACTCGGGTTTCTCTGCGTTCCGCTGGGGGCCTTTTACGTGAAGTTTTTCTACTGGGTCAGAGACAGGCTCTTCAAGCCCATGCCTGTTCCCAGACACATCAAGCCCGCAATAGGGGGACTGCTGGTGGGAATGCTGGGGCTGTTCTACCCCCAGGTTTACGGCGACGGATGGGGATGGATTCAGCAGGCGATACTCGGAGACATACGCCTTGACATCCTCTATGTGCTCATCGTCCTGAAGATAATGGCAACCTCCTTCACCATAGCATCCGGCGGCTCAGGCGGTGTTTTCGGTCCCACCCTCTTTATAGGCGGCATGATAGGAGGCGTGGTAGGCTACACCGCACACCATTTCTTCCCCCATATAGTAACCACTCCCGGAGCCTATGTGGTGGTGGGTATGTCAGCCTTCTTTGCAGGGGTTGCAAACGCTCCCATAGGCTCGTTGCTTATGTGCAGTGAAATGACCGGGGGATACGGACTCATAACCCCCTTGCTTCTGGTTTCCATTATAGCGCTAATCTTTACGAGAAGATGGTCAATCTACGAAAAACAGGTGTGGAACAAGTTTCATTCCCCCGCTCACGCCGGAGATGTTACCGTAAACATATTAGAAGAGATAAAGGTAAAGGTGGCTTACAAACCGGTAAAGGTGAAGCCCGTCTTCAAAAACGAAAAGTTCAAAAGAATAAAATACATTCTCGCAAATCAGGGAATTGACTGCATACCCGTTGAGGACGAAAACGGCAACATCATCGGCATGATTTCCTATGACCGGATAAAACCCGCCTTTTTAGAGCACGAATTTG
The DNA here is from genome assembly GCA_013153205.1 of Deferribacteres bacterium. Classification (GTDB taxonomy): domain Bacteria; phylum Thermosulfidibacterota; class Thermosulfidibacteria; order Thermosulfidibacterales; family Thermosulfidibacteraceae; genus JAADEW01. The sequence goes on from JAADEW010000045.1 coordinate 18,280, forward strand.
AAGACCTGCTCATTGCTGAAGACATAATGGTCAAGCCGGTAATAGTCACCGAATCCCACTCTTTATATGAAGCGCTCATCAGGATGTTAAACGGAAACTCCAGATTTGCCCTCGTGGTGGACGAAAACGACCCGAGAAGGGTTCTCGGAATACTGAGGTTCAGAGACATAATGGAAGCCTACAACCGTGAGATAGCCAAGGTAAAAGGAGAAAGGGACTAAAGCTTACCGGAAAGTTTCAGCCTGCAATCTCCCTGCACCACCTCTCAAAGGCTTTTATATCTTCACTCAAAAGCTCTATGGCCTTGGTGCCGATAACGAAGCCGTGAGCCAGCGTGAGGGCTTTCTCCACATCTTCTCTGCTCTTTATGCCGAATCCGAGCACCACGGGAACCTTAGCCCTCTCTTTAAGGAAGAGGAGCTTCCTCTGCGTATCAGCATCCAGACAGAAGCTTCCCCCGGTGGTTCCCCTCACCGACACAAAGTAGATAAAAGCCTCCTTCACTTCGGCAAGCTTTAAGAGGTCCTCTTCCCTGCTTTCAGGAGTGGCAAAGCTTACCAGAGGCAGTTCAAACCCCGCCCTTTTGAAGAAGGGATGCTCCTCATTGGGCAAATCCGCAACTATACAGCCCTTTACCCCGCACTCTTTAAGCACACCGCTCAGCCTCCCGGGATTTGCCGCCCACAGAATGTTGGAATATGTCATGATATAGAGGTCAACCCGCTCTCCAAGCCTCTTGCCCTTCAGGTAATCCAGTATGAGCTTCAGATTCACCCCTTTTTTCAGCGCACCTAAAGCCGCCCGGGCTATCACGGGACCATCCGCCACAGGGTCGCTGAAAGGCACACCTACCTCTATGAAATCAAACCCGGCATCCAGAGCAATCTCCAGAGCCTCGTCAAAGGTCTTCATATCCGGATAACCGCCCAGAAGATAAAGCCCCTTCACTCCTTCACCCCCAGAACGATACTCAAATCCTTGTCTCCTCTTCCCGATAAATTGACGAGCACATTTTTACCGGACATTTGCGGGCTGTTCTTTACAACATACCCGAGGGCATGGGCGCTCTCCAGAGCGGGAATAATCCCCTCAAGCCTGCTCAGTTCTTTAAAGGCAAAGAGGGCATCATCGTCCCTGCAGTGCTCATACCTGACCCTGCCGCTTTCCTTCAAAAAGGAGTGCTCAGGGCCCACCCCCGGATAGTCAAGACCGGCGGATATGGAGTGCACATCCGTTATGTTTCCGTGTTCGTCATACAAGAGGTAGGAAAAGGCACCGTGAAGAATGCCCGGTCTTCCCAGACCGAGGGTTCTCGCGTGTCTTCCCGGCTCGTCGGAAAGCCCTCCCGCTTCAACCCCCACAAGCTCGGTCTCTTCGTCCACAAAGCCCCTGAATATACCTATTGCGTTGCTTCCCCCTCCCACACATGCAACCACCACATCCGGCATAAACCCCATAGCTTCAAACTGCTCGCGCGCCTCTTCTCCGATAACACTCTGAAAGTGAGCCACCACCTCCGGAAAAGGATGAGGACCCACAACGGAGCCAATGAGATAGTGGGTATCCCTGACATTTCTTACCCAATCCCTGAGAGCCGCATTTATAGCGTCTTTAAGGGTTCGAGAGCCCTCCTCCACCACCCTGACCTCCGCACCCAGAAGCTTCATTCTTTCCACGTTTATCCTCTGCCTTTCGGCGTCAAGGCTCCCCATGTAAACGGTGCACTCAAGCCCCAAAAGAGCCGCCGCCGTGGCTGTGGCAACTCCGTGCTGTCCCGCACCGGTTTCAGCTATCACCCTGCGCTTACCCATGAACTTTGCAAGCAGTCCCTGTCCTATGGTGTTGTTTATCTTGTGGGCTCCCGTGTGAAGAAGGTCCTCCCTTTTCAGGTAGAGGTTGAGTCCGTAAGCCTTTGAAAAATTTGAAGCAAAAGTCACAGGTGTGGGTCTTCCCGCATACTCCGAAAGGATTTTTCTAAACCTTCTGCAGAAGGCTTCGTCCCTTTTAAAGGCTGTAAAAGCTTCCTCAAGCTGGGAAAGAGCGGGTATCAGGGTTTCAGAAACAAACCTTCCTCCAAACCTGCCGTAATATCCCCCGGCCATTTAAGCCCTCCTCACACTGTCCAGAAAGGCTTCCAGCAGATAGTAAGACTTCACCCCTTTTCTAAGCTCTACACCTGAGGAAACATCCACTCCGTAAGGCCTGTATCTTGCAACAACATAGTCCACATTGTAAGGGGTAAGCCCTCCGGATATAATGGTTTTATCCCTTGGAAGCCCGAACAAATCCAGAGGGTAATCCACCCTAACGCCTCTTCCGTGGCTGGCATCCAGAAGATAAAACGCCGCTTTCTCTTCAGTTCCGCCGTGGGTTCCCAGAATGAGCTTATGGCAAAGCTGAGGCACAGGCTCATAAAGCTGAACGAAATCAAAAAGCTCCAGCATCCTTTCACACTCCTTAAGTTCACTTTTGTATTTGAAAACAGCCACCAGCCTGGTCCTTCCCTTCAAAAGCTCCACTATTTTTAAAGCCGTGTCTGCATCCACAAACCTCGGACTTTTCCTGTGAAAGACGAGCCCCACGGCATCCACCCGAAAGCGGAGCATCATAAGGGCATCCTCAACAGAGGTTATGCCGCACACTTTTACAAACATGGGTGAACCTTTTTATAAGCCTTTCCGGATTTTCCGCACGCATAAGAGCCTCCCCTATGAGAAAGGCGTCGGCTCCCGATTCGGCGAAAATCCTTAACTCCTCTTCCCCCTTTATGCCGCTTTCTGCCACCTTGAAAAGTCCATGGGGAAGGCTTTTGATAACGGAAGCCGCTTTCAACAGGTCTATCTCAAGGGTATTCAGGTCTCTGCTGTTTACCCCTATCATGTCGGGAGAAAGCCACTTAACCCTTTCATACTCTTCAGGAGAGTGTATCTCCACCAGAACGAAAAGCCCAAGTCTTTTAGCGTAATCGTAAAGAGCGGCTAACTCCTCATCGGTGAGCAAAGCCGCTATGAGAAGCACCACATCCGCCCCCAGAACATACGCCATATCAAGCTGAACAGGCGAAATTATAAACTCCTTACAGAGAACGGGAACAGCAACCCTGTCACACACCCCCTTCAAAACATCCCACCCACCGTTGAAAAAGATTTTATCCGCAAGAACGCTTATGACCCCGGCTCCCGCCCTTTCGTACAGCAGAGCCACATCAAAAGGGTCCCTGTCGCTTATTTTAAGCTTGGTGGGAGAAGCCCTTTTCACTTCGGCAATGATGGGAGCATCCTTCAGGGCTTTGAGGGGATTGAGAATCGGCTTCTTTCTGTCAACTCCGGGATGACCAAGAAAACCAACCTCGTGCTCTTTAATCTTTCTTATCTTCTGCAGAAACATGGCTTCTCAACTCCTCAATCCCTTTTACAACCGCACCCTCTTTTATCGCCCTGTATGCCCTGCGGTACCCCTCGTCAATGTCGCACACTTGAGCGGCATACAGGGTAAAAGCGGCGTTGAGAGCCGCCACCTTAGCCGCCTCTTCGTGCTCACCGGAAAGGGCTCCTGCAAAGGTTTCAACGGCTTCTCTCACAGACTCCACCCTGGGAACGCTGAACCTGCGGCCGATTACGGACTCCGGTCTGAAAACGAAGCTCTTTATTCCGTCTTCCCTCACTTCAAGCACCTCTGTCTCCGACCGGGTTGAAACCTCGTCAAGGCCATCAAGGGAGCGAACCAGAACCCGATTGGTGATTCCGAGAATGCGCAGAGCCTCAGCCACCGAACGCATACCCGATGCGCTGAAAAACCCTATCAGCTGGGCAGAAGGCTCCGCCGGATTAACCAGAGGACCCAGCAGGTTGAAAATCGTTGGTATTCCCAGACTCCTTCTTATTCCGGCTACTCTCTTAAATGCGGGATGGAAGTGGGGAGCAAACAGAAAGGCAAATCCGAACTTTTCTATCCACCTACCAGCCGTGAACCTGTCGGTAATCACGGGTATCCCCATCATCTCCACTATATCCGCTGAACCGACCTTTCCCGTAACCGCCCTGTTTCCGTGCTTCGCCACTTTCACCCCCAGCGCTTTGACTATAAAAGCCGAAGCGGTAGAGATGTTGAAGGTTGAAGAACCGTCCCCACCCGTTCCGCAGGTGTCCACCACCGTTCCAGAAGCCTCAACCTTCACTTTCCTTCTGCCGGCTTCCACCAGAGCCGCCGCTATCTCTTCCGGAAACTCTCCCTTTATGGACAGGGCAACGAGAGAGGAGGAAATCAGGTTGTCGTCAAGCTCTCCGTCAAATACAGCAGAAAAGAGAACCCTCGCCTCATCAAAATTCAAGTTCTTTCCTGAAAAAAGCTTTTTAGTAACTTCCCTCAGCTCCATAACAGACCTCCAAAAAATTTTTCGCTATCAAATCTCCGTGCTCGGAAAGTATGGACTCCGGATGAAACTGAACCCCAAAAGCCATAAGCTCCTGATTCTCCACAGCCATAAGCTCACCGTCTTTCTTAGAGATTGCCACAGGCTCTAAAAGGTCGCTTTTCAACTTAACGCTCAAAGAGTGATACCTCACACCAACGAAGTCTTCCGGAAGCCCTTTTAAAATCACGGACTCCTTCAGCTTCAGTATTCTATCCGGCTTTCCGTGCTGAATAGTTCTCGCCCGGGAGACCTCAGCCCCAAGAAGGTGAGCTATTATCTGCATTCCAAGGCAGACCCCGAATATGGGTATTTTTCCCAGAGCACAGAGAGCCTTTCTAAGCGACCCCTCAACGGCAAAAGGAGCAGAAGGACCGGGGGAAAGGATTATACCGGCATATCTTGAGATTGGAACATCTCTGTTTTCCCTCACCACCTCAACCTCGGCCCCCTGAAGCCTGAAAAGGGCGTAAAGGTTGTAGGTGAAGGAGTCGTAATTATCCACCAGCAAAAGCATCGCACACCCCCAATTCATGAGCCCTCTTTACAGCCTCCATAAGGGCTTTCAGCTTGTTGTTAACCTCCTCGTATTCCTTCTCGGGAACGCTGTCGTAAACTATCCCGGCTCCCGCCCTCAAAGTCACCTTTCCCTTTTCAAACCTGGCAGAACGAATGGTGATGCAGGTATCAAGTTCGCCGCTGTAGCTCATGTAGCCCACACAGCCTGCGTAAAAGTCTCTGGGAGAAACCTCGTATTCGTCTATCAGCTCCTGAGCCCTCACCTTGGGAGCGCCGCTCACAGTCCCCGCGGGAAAGGTCATTCTAAGAAGCTCAACGGGCTCAATTCCTTCCCTGAGAGAGCCAACAACGGAGGAAACAAGGTGTATCACATGGGAATAGACCTCAGCCTCCATAAAGTCCGGCACGGATACGGTTTCCGGCTCGCAGTAGGTGTAAAGGTCGTTTCTTGCAAGGTCCACGAGCATAAGATGCTCCGCCCGCTCCTTCTCGTCAGACTTGAGCCGGGCGGCAATTTCCTCAATATTCTTTCCCACAGGATATGTTCCAGCTATGGGTTTCATGTAAGCCTTTCCCCCGGAAACCTTGAGGTGAACCTCCGGAGACGAACCGCAGAAGACTCTACCGCCGAACTTGAGAAAGAACATGTATGGAGAAGGATTTATCCTCCTCAGCATCCGGTAGAAATTAACAGGATTCAAGTTCTCTCCGAAAAGGGTCAGCCTCTGACTCAAAACCACCTGTATGGCTTCACCCCTTTCTATTTCCGCTTTCAGAGCCTTCACGCGCTCTTCAAACTCTCTTTTCGTGAAATCTGACTCAACCTGAAAGGAAGAAGCCCGGGAAGAAGAGAAAGAAGAGCAACCCCTGAGGAGCTCCTTTTCCATACCCTCCAGAATCTCCCCGGCTTTAGTATAATCTTCAAGAGGGGTTTTTCCCCTTTTCACCACGCACACTGCAAAAAGCCTCTGTCTGAAGTTGTCCATAACGAAAAAGCGCTCCACCTTCATAAAAAGCCCCAGGTCTTCTCCCTCCCGCACCTTTTTCCTTAAAAGCCCCGTGTAGTTTGAAGCTCCATACCCAAGAATCCCCACCAATCCCCCGGTAAAACCCCCGAAATCTTTATAAACGGGAGAGGAAGCCTTCACCGATTTCAAAAAGGAAAAAGGGTCATCTTCAGCCGAATAGACCTCTTCAGGAAAGCCGAAAAATGTGAAGCGGGAAAAATCCTTTTTCACATCGGCGCTTTCAAGAAGAAAAAGGCTTTCCCTATTTCTATGAGCCATGAGAAAGAGCGAAGGGGTAAAGATGTCCGTCATAAGCTCTTTATAAACAGGAATCCTATCGTATCTGTCCCAGAGCCCGGCAAAATCCTCGTAATCAGGATAAAGCATCTCTACACCTCCAAAAATAAAAAAGGCCGTGGACCCTATCAGGCCCACGGCCTTAAACGCACCAAAACAAAAAGCCGTGGGCAGAGGACCTGCCCACGGCTTTAAAAACTGCTAAAGGGACAGGTCCCCTACGGGACCTGCCACCACCACATATTCAGAGTCAGATTTATGTCAGCCTTCGCATACATAATTTAAATTTATATTACCATTGACCAAACAGCAAGTCAACAACCAAAAACAATTTCTTGACAAAAATTCCATTTAGTGGTATTAGGGAGCAAAACTATTTTTTAGTAGCGTTAAACGCTGTTGTTATGAGTGTTAAAGGGATTATAAAGTTGAGCCTTATTCAGCGTATTATAAAAAACCATTATAAAGGAGGTGTTGAATGAGACGGCTTGTTCTACCGTCCCTGCTCTTAATCGCGGCACTGCTTTTATCGCTACCCTCTTACGCAAAGCTGATACCCGAAGCCAAGAGCGGATTCAGCAGTGTAAGGATAGCCACAAAGTCGGGTATCGAAGTGAGATTCGGTATGAACGAGATATTCCACGTCAACTGGCTCAAAAACTACGACTTCTACGATGACGCTTCTGACCCTCTTCTTTACACCGACCCGGAAGGAGCGATAAGGGACAACTTCATATTCCATCAGGTCTATTTCCCCGTGGATTTCGTGAAGAAAGACCAGTGGAAAGCCCATGTGGTCTTCTCCTACAAGGGTTCAGACTTTGACCAGGGACACGATGCCAACTACGATGCCTTCAACGGAGTTGACTACGACAGGTGGCGCGTTGAAAGGGCGGCCTTCTCCTTCAAGCTCAACTTCCTGCCCTTTAACGCATGGCTTGAAGTGGGACACGACTCTTACATTGCAGACTATTTGTTAATCTATGGTGACGACGACCCCGGTATAAGGCTTTATGGAAACATTGACAAGCTCACCTTTGACATCAAATACCTCAGAAAATCCGAGCAGACCGATGTGGTTGACTTTGGAACAGACTCCAACAGAGACATCTTCGCCGTTAACTTAGGATACGACTTCGGCAGAATGTTCAAACCCCATTTTATCTTCGCATGGGACAGAAACGGTGCCATGACCAACTGGCAAAGCCTTCCTGCAGTTCCTGATGCGGTGGCATCCCAGTGCCTTCAGGCCCTTGCCCAGTGCAAGGCAGGAAACCTCACCGCCTGTCAGATGGTCAAGAGCATGCACAACTGCATGTTCTCCAATCTTACGGACGTTTTGAGCGGTGGAAAGCTCAGCAAATACTCATCACTTCCTGTGTATGATGCCGGCACATGGGACATCTACTACCTCGGACTCACATCAACGGGTATAATCGGACCCTTCAGGTATTTCGCCGAGTTCACCTACCAGTTTGGAGATGTTGACCTCAAAAAGAAGAACCAGATGCTCATGCCCGACGGGGACTATGAAGACCACTTTGATGTCAATGCATGGGCGGGTATGCTTCTTCTCGCCACAGACCTGGGCTACAAATTCCCCTCTCTGGGCAGATTCATAGTGAGCTTCGGAGGAATATACTTCTCCGGTGATGACGATGCAAACGACAACGACCTCGGCGGATACACCGGAATAACGGAAGGGTTCCGCTTCTTCCCGCTCACAGGGTTCTACACAATCCCCGTCCACGGCGGAACGGAAAACCCCGTCATAGGAACCCCTTCCTACTCCTGGAGCCCCAAAGGCTGGGGAGTGGGACCGGGAACCGGTGCACTGCTCGGACAGCCTCTTGACCTCTACAACGCCGGATATCACGGAGACAACCCCGGACTCTGGGCACTGCTGTTAACTGTTGACTGGTATCCCACACCCAAGTGGGAGATAAAGGCACAGGTCAAATACCTTGAGTGGGTTGATACCGACCCCATTGAAACACAGCTTGGAGA
>JAADEW010000044.1 GCA_013153205.1 Deferribacteres bacterium
GGTGCAAAGCTCATTAAAGGCACCACTATGGATATGGGGCTCAGCTTCAAAGCTTTGATGTAAAGGGTTGAAGCCACCACATCTCCGGGAATTATCACCAGATTAACCAGCCAGAATCTGACATCACATCTGTGAGGGGAAGTGGCAAGATAGACCACAAAAAGAAGCGGCAGGGAAAAGATAAACCTGGCAAAGAGGGTTACATACTCGCTCTTGCCGTCAAAGTTCATCAACCTCTTGGAAAAGAGGTCAGCGGTAGCCCAAGAAAAGGCGGCAAGAAAGGCAAAAAGCATCCACATCAGAGAAACTTCTCCACTATTCTCTCCGCAATATACGAGGCACCGTCCCCCTTAAGCCTTCTTGGCAGTTCATCTCTATCAGCGGCAAAAATAACCTCAAGAGGAATGCGGTAATCCCCGTCCATAGAGCACCTTTCGCCCCAGCCGGAAAGAACAAGCTCCTGAGTAACGCACACATCTTCAAGCACCTGCGGTCTGTAAAGATATACCCCGAATATTCTGGAAGAGACCGCCTCAGACACCACTCCATAACCGCACTTGGCAAAAACGAAGTCAGAAGCGGCTATGAAGCTGTTAAAGTCGGGCTCCTTCACGCTGTAGCTCAGAATGCCGTCAACCCTCACATACTCCGGAAGAAGCCACAGTATCCTCGCCCTCTCTGACGCCTCTTTCATGGCTTTAACGGCTTTCCGCATAATGTCCTCGTTCCGGTAAAATCCTCCAAGGGTGAAAGCGGCTATCATCTCGGGTCTGTAGTTTTCCATAAGGCTTCTTCGTATGGAGCGAACCCTGTCCGGCTCAACTTCCCTAACGAGAAGGGGTGCTCTCTCAATTATCCTGAAAACGGTGTTTCTGCTTTCAAAGGGAAGGATAAAGGCATGGGTAGCCTTCTGGTAGAAAACCCTGAAAATCTCAAGAAGCTCAAAGTCCCCAAGAACATACCTGTATTCGTCATACCAGTTAAGATTGGAGACGAAAACGGAAGGAACGCCAAACTTTTCCGCAATCTCAAAGGCACCAGCCACAGCATCAGAAACCACCACATCAGGGCAGGCCTCTTTCAAAAAGGAAAGCTCCTCCGAAATCCACGCATCAACGCCTTTTATCCAGGATACTATCCTCTCCTCAAGCTCATCCCGCTTTATGGGGTAAGAGGAAGGCCATCCGGGGTCGTTTGGTGAAGAAGGGCTGTCTATGCGAACCACGCCCCTTCTTATCTCCTCGCCAAAACAGCTTCGCAACAGGGTAAGAGCACTTCTGTTTCTCACATAGACCTCTAATCCCGCATCAACAAGCCTTTTGATAAGGGCTATCTGCCGCGTTGCATGGCCCCATCCAACATCTGATATGTAAAAAACAGCTCTTTTCATCTTCCGCTCCGCAGTGTTTGGGTTTAAATTATATAATACGAACGGAAGAATTTATAAACCGACAAAGGAGGGATTGATGACCTATTTTTCCGCATGGAGAAAGGAATTTGATGCGTCAGACCCGGGAAATCCATATTACGAATTTAAAAAATACCCCGAACCCACCATCTGCCCTTCCTGCAAAGCCTACTATAAAGATGGAAGATGGACCTGGGAGAAACCGGGAAACGAAAAGAACATAAACAAAGCACTGTGTCCGGCATGCAAAAGAATTCAGGACAAATACCCGGGGGGAATTCTGAGGATAGAGGGAAGCTACTTCTTTGAAAAGGAAGAGGAGATAATGAACCTCATCAAAAATGTGGAAGAAGACGCAAAAACCTACCGCCCCCTGCAGAGAATCATGGAGATTGAAAGAGACGACGAAGGGGTAACCATAACCGTAACATACCCCCATCTTGCAAGGAGGCTGGGAGAGGCATTATATAAAGCCCACAAGGGAGAGCTTGATTTCTCCTACAACGAAGGGGAAAAGTTCGTAAGGGTTATCTGGAGAAGAGAATCCAAAAAGGATAAGGAGCAGGAAACATCGTAAAGCTTCACGGAAACACCAAAGGGCTTCAGAAAAGCGAAGTAAAGGCGTTAGAGCGGATATACAGAAGGAGAATAAAAGGCGAGCTCGTCTCACCGGAGCTTGCAAGATACATATCAGAGATTTCCAGACAGATAGGCAGGCAGATAGGCATTCTCGTATCAAGGACCGGGCACATAACCCACGTAATAGTGGGCTCATACCACCAGATAGAGATACCTGACCTCTCAAGGTTCAGATACTCCCCCGGCAGGCTCAAAGGATTAAGGTGCATACACACCCACCTGAAGAGGGAAGGGATAAGCGAAGAGGACCTCACCGACCTGTCCATGCTGAGGCTTGATGCCATGGTGGCGATACAGGTCTCTGAAAAGGGGCTTCCACAACAGGTTGAAATGGCTTATCTTCTGCCCCCCAACCCCAAAAACAAGCGCTACGAAATAGCGAAATGGCCGCATCCTGCGGAAATCAACATGGACTTTCAGGAGTTCATCATAGACCTGGAAAACCAGATGGAGAAAGCCTTTTCCGCCAAGGTGGCTTCAAACTATGAAGAGAGAGCCATACTCATCTCCGTAACCAGAGAAAGAAAGAGTGAAGCGGAATACTCCATGGCTGAGCTCGTGAGGCTGGCAGAGTCTGCAAACATCAAGGTTCTGGACACCATTATCCAGAGGGTCAAAAGCTACAATCCGGAACTGCTCATGGGAAAGGGAAAGCTACAGGAGGTAATAATAAAGGCGCTGTCTCTCGGTGCCACCATGATAATATTTGACCAGGAGCTGTCCCCGAAACAGATAAACAACATAGCCAAACTCACAGACCTAAAGGTAATAGACAGAAACCAGCTTATACTTGACATCTTCGCCAAGAGAGCCCAGTCCAGAGAGGGAAAGATACAGGTTGAGCTTGCCCAGCTCAAATACATGTATCCCCGAATAATCGGGAAAGGTGAAGCCATGTCAAGGCTTACCGGCGGAATAGGCGGAAGAGGACCGGGCGAAACCAAACTTGAAGTGGACAGAAGGCGGATAAAGAAGAGGATAGCCACTCTGGAAAAACAGCTTGAACAACTCAAGAAACAGAGAAGGGAAAGAAGAAAAACCCGCAAGAAAAGCCAGATTCCCGTCATATCTCTGGTGGGATACACAAACGCAGGGAAATCAACGCTGTTAAACGCCCTTTGCAGTGCCGATGTTTACACGGAAGACAGGCTTTTCGCCACCCTTGACCCAACCAACAGAACGCTTTACCTGCCGGAGGTGGGAAAGTGTATTCTCACTGACACGGTGGGCTTCATCAAGAGGATGCCCCACGAGCTTAAAGTAGCTTTCAGGGCAACCCTTGAAGAGCTGGAAGACGCATCCTTACTGATTCACGTCGTTGATGCCACAAGCCCCTACATGGAGGAAGAGATAGAAGCGGTAAACGAAATCCTTGAGGAGCTGGAACTTGATAGAAAGGAGCGGCTCATCATATACAATAAGTGCGACCTGCTTGAGCCGTGGGAAGCAAAACTCATGTCCTCATCCGGAAAGCTGTTAATTTCAGCAAAGGAAAAACTCAACCTTGACAGGCTGAAAGATGCTATAAAAGAGGCTCTTCTGTCTCCAGCCCTTCAAGAGAGGGATAGGTTTCCACAAACCTTTTAGCCCATGCGGAAAAACTTCCGTCTCTTATCCTCTCCCTTATCACCTCCATAAGCCTCAGATAGAAGGCGATGTTGTGGATGGTGTTAAGCCTCAAAGCCAGAATCTCGTCGTTCACAAAAAGATGCCTCAAATATGCACGGGAAAAGTTTCTGCACGTGTAGCAGTCGCAGAAAGGGTCGGGAGGAAGCTCATCATACTGAAAGCTCCTGTTCTTTATCCTTATCTTGCCGATGGAGGTAAAGAGCAGTCCGTTTCTTGCACATCTCGTGGGAAGAACGCAGTCAAACATGTCTATTCCGCAGGATACACAAAAGACTATGTCTTCCGGTTTTCCCACGCCCATGAGGTATCTGGGCTTATCCTCAGGAAGAAGAGAAGCGGTGAAAGCGGCCATCTCCCACATCAAAGCCTTGGGCTCGCCAACGGAAAGCCCGCCAACGGCATACCCCTCAAATCCCATATCCACAAGTTTTTCTGCGCAAAGCTTCCGCAAATCCTCAAACATCCCCCCCTGAACTATTCCGAAAAGGGCTCCCTTCCCACTTGAGTGTGCTTTCTTACTCCGAAAAGCCCACTCAAGGGTTAAGTCAACAGAACGCTTTGCCTGCTCGTAATCCGCAGGGTATTCAATGCACCAGTCAAGGGGCATGATAAAATCGGAGCCCATCCTCTCCTGAATGCTGACCACAAGCTCCGGGGTGAAAAAGTGAGTAGAGCCGTCAATGTGGGAGCGAAACTCAACCCCGTCGTCCTTTATCCTCCTCAAAGGTGAAAGGCTGTAAACCTGAAAACCACCGCTGTCGGTAAGGATAAGCCTGTTCCACGATATAAACCTGTGGAGCCCTCCAAGCCTCTCTATCACATCCACCCCCGGCCTCAGATAGAGGTGGTATGTGTTCCCAAGTATCACGGAAGCCCCAAGCTCTTTAAGCTCAAGAGGGGAAAGGGTCTTAACAGTGCCCAGAGTCCCCACGGGCATGAACACAGGGGTTCTAACGGTAAATCTTTCGGTTCTTATCTCGGCAACCCTTGCCGATGAGGAAAAATCTTTTTTCATCAAATTAAAAACCAAAGCCTTTCTCCCTTGACACAGATAAAACCCGAGATAATTTATTACCAGTGAAAAATTTGTGCAATGGGTGGGAGGTCCCGATGAAAAGATTCAAAAGATTTGCAGAAGCCGTTCTCGAAAGAGCCGTAATGGACCTTTTAAAGCCCATTGCAGAGGACAAGAAAAAGACTCAGGAATGGATAACCGCCTACAAGTGGATATTCGACCCCGAATGGCCCAGCATACTCAAATTTGAAATGTGCTGCGATGCGCTGGACATAAATCCCGACGAGATGAGGAGGACCTTACGGAAAGCCTGTTATGACAAAAAGCTTGCTTCAGAGATTCTCATGAGAAGCAAAAAGATGGAAGATACATCCTCCAAAAGCTCACAGGAGGCTTGACCGGTTCTTCTCGTAAATTATGCGAAGCCCCTCAAGGGTAATCCACGGGTCAACCACCTCTATTGTAGAACTTTCATGAGCTATGGCAGAGGCATATCCTCCGGTAGCAACACACTTTGCTCCTGACAACTCCTTTTTCATACGCTCAACCATACCGTCCACTAAAGAGACATACCCGTAAAAGATACCAGACTGCATACTTTCAATGGTGTTCTTTCCTATTACCCTTCTCGGCTTTTTAAAATCTACCTTGGGAAGCTGAGCTGTCTCCCTGAAAAGGGCTTCCAGAGAAATGCCTATCCCCGGACATATAGCCCCGCCAAGATACTCCCCTTTAGCCGACACCGCGTCAAAGGTGGTTGCCGTGCCGAAATCAACCACCACGAGGGGACCGCCATACTTGCTGTAAGCACCTACGGCATTCACAATTCTGTCCGTTCCAACCTCTTTGGGATTATCCACGAGAACGGGCATACCTGTCTTCACTCCGGGACCAACTATAAGCGGCTCAATGTCAAATAAAAAGCTCAATGTCTCCTTTATAACGCCGGTAAGAGGCGGGACCACGCTTGAAATTACGGCATCCTTAACGGAGCCAGCGGGAAGGCCGTTTAAGCTAAACAGTCCGCTTATCACAACAGCGTATTCAAAGATGGTCTTTTTCCGGTCTGTTCCAACCCTCCAGAAATTGACAAGCTCTTTTCCCCTGTAAACTCCTATGACTATGTTGGTGTTGCCTATATCAACGGCAAGAAGCACCTTTCTTCTCCAGAAAGCTTTTGAGAATAAGGGATGCGGCTATCTTGTCAACCTTCTTCTTGGACTTCTTCCAGTTGAGCCCCGCCTGCTTCAATAACTCTTCCGCCTCAAAGCTGGTGAGCCTCTCATCCCAGAAAACTATGTCAATATCACCCACGACACCTTTCAGCCTATCGGCAAACTCCCTCACCTCAGAGGCCATCTTTCCTTCTGTTCCGTTCATGTTCACGGGAAGACCAATCACTATAAGCCCAACCCCCAGCTCCTTTACAAGCCGCCCCACCTCTTCCAGAGCTCTACCGGCAGGCACAACAGAAAGAGGCTGGCTTATAGTGCCGGTGGGGTCCGAAACCGCCAGCCCCACCTTCGACCTTCCATAGTCAATGGCAAGAACCCTCATGAGCCTCTTAAAAGGGTCCCAACGGGACCCCTCAATCTAAAAACTTCAGCCGAAATTGGTGCACCCACCTTTAGAAGAGCTTCCCAAACTGCCAAAAGGCGAAAAGACCCTCTTCACATTATCGCTACCACAGTGAGGACACCTTACTCCTCTTCTGTCCTCATTGGTTAAAACAATGAGGGAAAACCTTCTACCACAGCTACCACAAACATACTCATAAATAGGCATAAACTGCCCCTCCACTAATCTTAAATTTAATCAAGATGCCTTTCTATGATACTTTTTATAGTCTCCTTGGGCTGAACTCCCACCATCTGCTCCACAACCTTGCCGTCTTTGAAAAGCAGAAGGGTTGGTATAGCCCTTATACCGTATCTAATAGCAAGCTGGGAATTCTCATCCACATTAACCTTTCCAACCTTAAGCCTTCCTGCGTATTCCTCAGCCAGAGATTCAATTATGGGAGCTATCATCTGACACGGAGCACACCAGGTAGCCCAGAAATCAACGAGCACAGGTACATCAGACTGAAGCACTTCCTTATCAAAATTCTGCTCATCAATAATGAGAACCTGTCCCATTACTATCCTCCTTTATCTTTACTAACTTTAGTAAATACACCAGAAATATAAAAAATCAATACACACACCAAGTGCATAAACAAAAATGGTGCCGGGGCCCAGAATCGAACTGGGGACACGTGGATTTTCAGTCCACTGCTCTACCGACTGAGCTACCCCGGCACCAGC
>JAADEW010000091.1 GCA_013153205.1 Deferribacteres bacterium
ATAAGGGGAAGGGAGACCGCAAGCCCCTCGGGTATGTCCTGAATGCCTATCGCCAGAGCGGTAGCCAAGCCCTTGTGGGAGTTGTTGACGATGGAGACCCCTACTGCAAAGCCCTCCGGCAGGTTGTGTATTATAAGGGCTATGGCGATGAGCCACACCCTTTTCAGCTTTTCACGATGTTTTTTAGAGCCTTCATACCCAAGCAGAAGATGCTCGTGGGGAAGCCACCTCTCAACCGCAAGTATAAGAAAAAAGCCGCAGACCACCCCCACACAGCTCAGAAGAACGCTTCCCTCCTCAATGGAGGGAAGTATGAGGGAAGTGAAGCTTGCAACGAGCATGATACCGCCACTGAACGCCATGCTCACATCAAGGCTCCAGTCAGGGAACCCCTTGAAAATAACGGCAATAATAGCACCAAAAGTGGTGGTGAACATAACGAAAGATGCCCCCACGAAAACCAACTGCAGTGGGGTAAGGGTATTTACGAGATGCTCAAACATAGGGAAAGATAATCAACTTCAGGCTAATAGGTCAACAGTTCGGCGCAATCTATTCCCCTGAGAGAGTAAAACCTCTTCCATTTCCTGAAACACTCAACATAGGAGACTTCTTTCGGAAAGTAGCAGTGTATCTCCCCCTCTATCACCGTCTCCTCAACGGGAACAAACAGAAGGCACTCACAGGGCCTTTCGGAGAAAGAGAGCCTGCATCCCGCATCATCCAGAAAGACGCATCCTCTTTCCGTGAATCTGGGAATCGGTATGGGAATTCCCAGACACACCTTGAAGGTGAGACCATGTCTCTCAAGGAGGCTCAAGAAGTTGTCCGAAGCAACTTTTCCGTAAATCCTCTCAAACCTTTCGGGAGACAGATACATACCCGGATAGGTCTTACAGCACAAACCACCGCAGAGCGCACAAATTTCGTGGTTTTCAACGAAACGGTCACTCAGCTCCATAGCCTCCCCCACCGGGAGTCTCTATCCTCAGTCTATCCCCCCTTTTCACCTTCACCCTGCACTTTGAGGGAAGCACTTCTTCCTTCCCGTCCCTCACCAGAAGATTTAAGCCGCGCGCACCGGGACTGCCGCCGAAAAGGCCGTAAGGAGCAAACCTTCTCCTTTCGGAAACCACGGTGACCTCTGCATCTTCAAGAAAGAGGTATTCGCGAACGATTCCATCACCGCCTTTTCTTCTTCCGCCTCCCCCGGAGCCCCTTCTCACCTCATACCTGACCACGCGAAAGGGATAAGCAAACTCAAGGGCCTCCACCGGAGTGTTCATGGTGTTGGTCATGTGAGAATGGATGGCGCTTTCTCCATCCCCGTATCTGGACGCCCCCATACCGCCGCCTATGGTTTCGTAATAGACAAAGGGAGACTCAACGCCCCCTATGCACACGTTGTTCATGGTCCCCTGACTCGCAGCGGGAACGAAATCCAGAGCAAAAGAGAGAGCTCCCAAACAGACATCCACTATGCGCTGAGAGGTCTCAACGTTTCCTGCGGACACGGCTTTGGGTTTTCTCGCATCAACAACACTTCCCCTTCGCGTCACCACATCCACACACCTGAAAATGCCGGCATTAGCGGGAACATAATCGGGAAGAATGCACTTCAAAACATACAAAACGCAGGAGATGGTTATGGTTCTTACGGCGTTCAGCGGACCCTCAACCTCATCGTCGGAAGGGGAAAAATCAAAAACAAGATGCCCATCCTCCACTTTCACCCTCACGGCTATCTTCACCGCTTTTTCCGTTAAGCCATCGTTGTCCAGAAAATCCTCAAAGTAATACTCACCCGCCGGCATCCTCTTTATAAACTGTCTTGCCGATTTTTCCGCATAATCCTGAAGAAAGGCGGCGTAATCTCTAACCGCATCAATGCCGTATCTTTCTATCACCTCCGTAAGCCGCAAAATCCCCCTTCTGTTTGCACCAATCTGGGCGCTGAAATCACCCTCCCTCTCCTCCGGAACCCTCACATTGGACAGGATAAAGTCAAATATCTCCTCATCCAGCTTACCCCTCTTTACGAGCTTCACCGGTGGAATTATAAGTCCCTCCTGATAGATGCTTTCAGAAAGGGGCATGGAACCGGGACTCATTCCTCCAATGTCCGCATGATGGGCTCTGTTTGCCACGAAAAAGCACAGCTTTCCCTCCCAGAACACGGGAGCAATCACGGTGACGTCGGGAAGGTGGGTCCCGCCGAGATACGGGTCGTTAAAGACCACCATATCACCGGGTTCAAAGTCAAACCGGGAAAGGGCGCTCTTCACAGCAAAGGGCATGGAACCGAGGTGAACAGGGATGTGAGCGGCTTGAGCCACCAGCTCGCCCTTTTCATCAAAGAGGGCACAGGAGAGGTCCCTCCTCTCCTTTATATTGGGGGAAAAGGCACATCTGGTCAGCACCATCCCCATCTCCTCAGCCACGGAGGAAAAAAGATTGCGGAAGACCTCAAGCCTTACCGGGTCATACATCAGCCCCTCTCCATTATGAGATTGCCGAATCCATCAACCGCCACCGCAAATCCCGGCGGCACGAACACCGTTGAGGAATACTCCACCACAATGGAAGGACCGGATATAGAGTTTCCAGCAAGAAGAGCCTCTCTTTTATAGACGTCAGCGTCATACCAGCTCCCCGAAAAGTAAAGCCTCCCTTTCCCTAAAAAGGCATCCGAAGGGGGACTCTGACCGCCTTCAGGAATTGGAGAAAGGGGAGGTTTATCAACAAGCCCCACCGCCCTCACCCGGAGGTTAACCACCTCTATCTCCTTATCCATACTGTAGCCGTAGAGCTCCTCATGAGCCTTTGCGAACCTGTTCCTGACATCACTGCCGTAGGGAATGCTCAGCTCGTAAGACTGTCCGGCATACCTTACATCCACATACCTTTCAACAAATATTCTGGCATCTTCAAACCCTTCCTCTCTCATCTCTTCAAGGGCTTTCTTCTCCATCTCAGAGAAGAACCCATCAAGCCTATCCAGCTCATCCTCCCCCAGCATCACGGTGAGGGTATAGTCCTTCACACAGTCCGCCACCACCATACCAACGGCGGAAAGCACCCCCGGATTGAGCGGAATTATCACCCTCTTTATCTTCATCGCCTCCGAAAGAGCCGCCGCATGAAGGGAAGCGGCTCCTCCAAACACAAAGAGAGAAAACTCCTCCGGGTCATAGCCCTTCTCCACGCTCACCGCTCTTATGGCTTTTTCCATGCTGGAGTTGGCAACGGTGATGATACCCTCCGCAGTCTGATAAGGGTCCATGCCGAGCTCATCGGCAAGCCTGACCATATACGGCTCAACCCTTTCGGGATAAAGCCGCATGGCTCCCCCAAGGAAGTAATGGGGCAGAAGCCTGCCCAGAAAGAGGTTGGCGTCAGTCACCGTCAAAGCCTCTCCTCTACCGTAGCAGACGGGACCGGGGTCCGCCCCGGCGCTTTCAGGTCCCACCTTGAGGACACCGCCTTCGTCAACCCTGGCGATGGAGCCTCCCCCTGCTCCTATGGTGTGTATCTCTATCATGGGAACCTTTATGGGCAGTCCCGTCACCTTCAGCTCGGTGGACATGAGGGGGCTTCCGTCTATCAAAGAGACATCTGTGGAGGTGCCTCCCATATCCAGGGTTATAAGTTTTGTGTCCCCTATAGCCTCTCCTATGTAAAGGGCGGCTGTCACACCGCCTGCCGGACCGGAGAGTATGGTTCTCACCGGCTCCTTCACGGCTTTTTTCACAGAGATGATGCCCCCGTTGGACTGCATAACTTTAAGCCTCGCCTCTCCGAAAGCCTGAGACAGCCTGCCTAAATAGCTCTTCATCTTCGGAGCCACATAGGAATTCACCACCACCGTGGAGGTTCGCTCAAACTCCCTGAATTCAGGCAGAATATCGGAGGAGCAGTGAACATCAACGCCGAAAAAGCCTTCAACCGCTTTCTTAACCCGCTTTTCGTGCTCGTCGTTGAGGAAGCTGAAGAGAAATGACACGGAGACCACATCAAACTCCTCTCCTTCAAGCTCTGCAATCAGTTTGCGTATTTCCGATTCGTCCAAGTCCTCAACCACATTGCCATTTCTGTCTATTCTGCAGTTTACGCCAAACCTCAAATTCGCCGGAACGAGAGGAGGCTGTCTCCTGTAGGATAGGTCGTAGAGCCTTTCCCTGTTCTGCCTTCCTATCTCTATAACGTCTTCAAGTCCCCTGTTGGTGATAAGAGCAACCCTCGCACCCTTTCTCTCTATCAGCGTGTTGGTAGCAACCGTTGAGCCGTGAATAACCTTCAGAGGTGTTCTCCCGGATTCTTTAATCCCCCTGATAACCGCTTCATGAGGCCTTTCCGGCGTGGAAGGAACCTTTAAGATATGCCACCTTCCCCTGTGATAAAAGACCACATCCGTAAAGGTTCCTCCGGTATCAACCCCTATCACCACCGCCTCATCCATCACGCAATTTAATTAACCCAAAAGCCGCCTTCTGTAAACTTGAAAGCCCTGCGGTAGATTTTCCCCCTCACAAAGGATATTAATTAAAGAAAGCCCCTTTAAGGAGGGAAAAGATGATTGCAACGGTCACCCTCAACCCGTCCCTTGACCACAACATAGAGGTAGAAGAGCTGAAGATAGACGATGTTACCAGAATGCTCAACTCAAAGCTTGACCCCGGTGGAAAAGGGATAAACGTGTCAAGAATCATAAACACCCTTGGCGGTCCCACGGTGGCTTACGGCTTTATCGCAGGAAAGGAAGGGGGACAGCTCTCCCTCTTTCTTGCAGAGGAAGGGATACTCAACTCCTTTATCGCCGTTGAGGGAAGAACGAGGATAAACGTGATTATAACCGAAAGGAAAACGGGAAAGCAGACGAGGATAAACGCGGAAGGACCGCGGGTTGAGATAGAAGACCTTGAAAGGCTAAAGGAAAGGATAACCCGGCTGGGTGGAGGAATATGCTCGGTAAGCTTCATGGTCTTTGCGGGAAGTCTTCCTCCTGGACTTCCCAAAACCACCTACCGCGACCTGATTGAGGAGATAAAAGAGCTGGGGATAAAGGTGGTGCTGGACACAGACGGAGAACCGCTGAAACAGGGGGTCAAGGCAAAGCCCTTCATGATAAAGCCCAACACCTACGAACTGCAGAGGCTCGTGGACAGAGAGATAAAAACGGAATCGGACGTGCTTGATGCGGCGGAAAGGCTTCTATCCGACGGAATAGAGCTTGTAGCCGTAACCAGAGGGGGGAAAAGCGCATTCCTGGTGACGAAAGACTTTATCTACCGCTGTCAGCCTCCCAAAATAAAGGTCATAAGTGCCGTGGGCTCCGGAGACGCCTTTATAGGCGCATTCCTTCTGGCGTTGTATAGAGGGCACGGCTATCCTGAAGCCTTCAAGTGGGGAATTGCCGCGGGAGCCGCCACGGCTCTGGTTCCCGGCACAGGGCTGATGAGAAAAGAGGACTTTGAGGAGCTTTTAAAAGAGGTTGAGATAGAAAAAATAAGATAGGAGGAAGGCAATGGTTGCTCTTGATAAGCTGGGGCTCAGCATGGGAAAGAAGACAAGGCTCTACAGGCTCTTTTATAAATTTGGTCCGGGAAAGGGAAAGGTGCTTTTTCTGCCCATTGACCAGGGGCTTGAGCACGGTCCCTCAGACTTTTTCGAAAACCCGGAAGCGGCTTACCCCGAATACCAGATAAGAATCGCCCTTGAAGGAGGCTACTCCGGTATAGTGATGCACATAGGGCTTGCCGAAAAGTATCTCTCAAGATACGCAGGGCAAATCCCCCTAATCCTGAAGATAAACGGGAAGACTAACATCCCCCCCGACGACGAAGCCTTCTCCGCCCTAACAGCCACGGTGGAAGACGCCGTAAGACTGGGAGCAGATGCCGTGGGATACACCCTTTATGTGGGAAGTCCGAGGCAGGACGAGGACATAGCCCAGTTTAATCGTGTAAGGAAAGAGGCGGAAAGACTCGGCATGCCCGTAATAGTGTGGGCATATCCCAGAGGGAGATTCGTTGAGATGAAGGGAGGGAAGGACAGCCTGTTCGCCATAGATTACGCCGCAAGGGTAGCCGCCGAGCTGGGAGCAGACATGATAAAGCTGAACATACCCAAGCTTGACATAAGAAGAGCCGTTGATATGCCGGAACCATACAGGTCAATGGTGAAAGAGATGAGCCAGTTTGAAGCCATCAAAAAGGTGATATCCTCGGCGGGAGATGTCCCCGTCATAATAGCTGGAGGGGAAAAGGAGCCGGACCACGAGCTTCTTGAAAAGGCAAAGATGTGTGTTGAAGCTGGAGCCTGCGGTTTTATCTTCGGCAGAAACATCTGGCAGCGCAAATTTGATGAAGCCCTGAAGATAACTGAAAAGCTCAAGGAGATTCTGCTAACAGGCTAAAAAACGAGAGAAAGCAGGGTGAAGACAAAGACGGTAACGCTTATGTAGCCGTTCATGTTGAAAAAAGCCACATCAAGCTTTGAGAGGTCATCGGGCTTAACGAGGGAATGCTCGTATATTAAAAGGCCGGCGGCGGCTATCACACCCAGAATGTAAGCAAAACCCAGATAGGGAGCGCTTTTCTTCACGAGAAAGAGAAAAAGCACCGTCAACCCGTGGAAAAACCTCGCAAGATAGATGGAGTTTCTCACCCCCAAAAGGGCAGGAATTGAGTAAAGGCCGTATCTCCTGTCAAACTCAATGTCCTGAAGGGCGTAAAGGATGTCAAACCCCGCCACCCAGAAAAGAACGGCAAGTCCCAGATATACAGCCGGCGGTTCCACATTGCCCTTCACCGCTATCCACGCTCCAATGGGAGCTATGGCAAGGGAAAGCCCTAAAACCATGTGGGACGCCCATGTAAACCTCTTTGTGTAGGAATAGCCGGCGGTAATCAGGATAGCCACCGGAGAAAGGAGAAAACAGAGCCTGTTGAGGTTGTATGCCGCAAAGACGAACACCCCGTAAGAAATTACGGCAAACACCAAAGCGGCTCTCTTTGATATTTCACCTTTAGGGATGTGACGGTTCTTCGTGCGGGGATTCAAGGCGTCAATCTCAGCGTCCACATACCTGTTGAAAGCCATGGCTCCGGACCTTGCCCCCACCATGGCAACCAGTATCCAGAAGAGGGTCCTCCCATCGGGAATGCCCCTTGCCGCAATAACGGCGCTTGTCAGAGCAAAGGGCAGGGCAAATACCGTATGGGGAAACTTTATCATATCAAGGAGCTTTTTTACGCTTTCAACAATCCCTCTCATCTCACCTCTATCTCCCTTTCACTCTCTCCCAAAACCCTTATCCTCACCTCAACCCTGTCCTTATACGATTCAAAGAACCTTTTATCCTTTTCCCACCACTCAACGGCTACAATTCCCTCATCAAGCATCTCGTCAAGCTCAAGCACCTCATAAGGAAACCCATCAAGCCGGTATAAGTCAACATGAAAAAGCTTTACCCCGTTGGAATACTCGTTCACTATGACAAAGGTGGGGCTTGACACATCCTCCTTTATTCCCAGCCCTTCGGCAAGCCCCTTTACAAACCGGGTCTTCCCTGCACCCAGCTCTCCGCTCAACAGAATAAGGGTTCCCGGTTTTATGCGGGAAGCAAGCTCCTTCGCAAAGGCTACGGTCTCCTCAGGGCTTTTCGTTATTACCTTCATTTGCCTATCAAAAGATAGAGCACGGCCATTCTCACCGCAATCCCGTTGGTTACCTGCTCAAGTATCACATTCCTTTCAAACTCCATAACATCAGGAGAAAGCTCAACCCCCCAGTTAACAGGTCCCGGATGCATCACAATCACATCTTCCTTTGCCCGCTCAAGCCGCTTTCTGTTTAAGCCGAAAAACCTTGAATACTCCCTTATAGACGGAAAAAGAGGAGAGCTCTGCCTCTCCATCTGTATCCTCAACATCATTACCACGTCCACATCCTCTATAACTTCGTCAATGCTGTTAGCCACAGAGACCTCCAGGGCTTCTATATAGGGCGGTATCATGGTTGGAGGACCCACCACCACAGGATTTGCCCCCAGCTTCTTCAGGGCGAATATGTTTGACCTTGCAACCCTGCTGTGGGTTATATCACCGACTATAGCTACATTGAGGCCGGCTACCCTTCCCTTTTTCTCCCTGATGGTAAACACATCAAGGAGAGCCTGAGTGGGGTGTTCGTGCTTGCCGTCTCCGGCGTTAATCACGGACACGTCGGTGATGGAAGCGATGTAATCAACCGAACCTTCGGCGCTGTGCCTCACCACAAAAGCGTCCGCTACCAGAGCCTCTATGTTCTTAACCGTGTCCCTCAGGGTCTCTCCCTTGGTGAGACTGCTTCCCGTTGCGGAAAAGTTTATCACATCAGCGGACAGCCTCTTAGCCGCCATCTCAAAGGAGGTTCTGGTCCTCGTGCTGGGCTCAAAGAAGAGGTTCACCACGGTCTTTCCCCTTAAGGTGGGCACCTTCTTGATGTCCCTGTAAAGTATCTCCTTCATGGACTCCGCGGTATCAAGTATGTGCTCTATCTCCTCTTTTGACAGCACCTCTATAGAGGTGAGGTCCTTTCTCTCTAACATCTTCTCCCCCTACTCCGAAATACCTACAGCGTCCACTCCATCCACTTCTTTCAGCAGAACCACCACATTCTCATCCTTTGATGTGGGTATAACCTTCCCCACGTAATCGGGGTGAATGGGTAGCTCCCTGTGCCCCCTGTCCACTAAAACGGCGAGCTGAACAGACTGGGGCCTTCCGTAATCCATAACGGCATCAAGAGCCGCTCTCACCGTCCTGCCGGTGTATATAACGTCGTCCACCACAATCACCTTTTTCCCGTTTATGTCGCAGGGGATAAAGCTCTTCCTCACAATGGGAGCTACACTGAGGGTGCTCAGGTCATCCCTGTAAAGGGTTATGTCAAGAGCACCAACGGGGATAGGCTTTCCCTCTATCTCCTCAAGCTTTCTGGCAAGCCTTTCGGCAAGAACATCTCCCCTTCTCTTGATACCGATGATGCAAAGGTTTTCCACCCCTTTGTTCTTCTCCACAATCTCATGGGCAATTCTGGTAAGGGTTCTCTCTATCTCCTTTTCGTCCATGAGCTGTTTTTTCAACTTCATCCCATACTCTCCCAGAGCCTCTTGTTTATCTTTATCTCAACCCGCTCTTTAAGGTCCGTTAAGAACTGCGTCCAGACCTCGTCCCTCTTTCTCACCAGAAGCCTCGGCTTCAGCTCTTTAACGGCTTTGGCTAACTCCTCCTTAGAAGGCTCTTTCTTCTCTTTCAGAGAGAAAACCACGAGCTTACCGTTTTCAACAACGAATCCCACATCTCCCACCTTTCTGGAAAGGGCTTCCATGGCAAGAGCCCTGTAAGTCTCGTCTCCTATCTTCACGCCCCGTCTGGTAAAGTAATCGCTCGTCTTCACCTGATATTTAAGCCCCATGGCTTTGCAAGCCTTTTCAAGTCCCCCCGCTTCTTTCGCCTTCTTCACAAAATCCTCCGCCCACCTTTTAGCGGCATCTGCGGCGTTGGCTTCCCTGTATGCCTGCTCAACCTTCCACCTTATCTCCTCAAAAGGAGGTATTCTTGACTCCACCTTCTCCTTAACCTTCACCAGATAAAAATCCGAGCCGCTTTTTATCACATCCGAAACATCATTCGCCTTCAAGGCAAATATCCTGTCCACAACCGGAGCAGGCAACTGCTTGAGCTTATCCTTTTCCGTAAGAGGCACCTCTTCAACCGAAAAGCCAAACTTTTTTGCGGCAGACACAAAATCCTCGCCCTTTACCACCGCATTTCTGAACCTCTTTATGGCTCTCAAAGCCTCTTTTCTCGCCTTTTCCTCCCTCACCTTCTGGATAACCTCTTTCTTAACTGCACTGAGAGGCTCAAGATTTCCCTTTTTGTCCACGAAAAGGTCCTGATTCTCCCTGTAATACTCTTTGACGTCCTCGTCCGTTACCATGACATTCTTTATAAACTGCGAAGGGTTTACCTTAACATAGAGGAAAGATATTTTGGGCTGTGTCCTGAAGAGCTCCCTGTGCTTAAGGTAAAACTCCTTGAGCTTTTTGTCGTTCACATCCACCATACCGGCAAAATCCAGAACATTAGCGGTGAAGTAGTCTATCTTCCCCTTTTCAAGAAGCCACTTGGCATACTTTGCGGCTTCAAAATCGTCCACCACCACTGAAAGCTTAATGGTAGCCTCAAGCTTTTTCCTCATTATGTCCTGATAAAGCTCCCTTTCAAACTCAACAGGAGAATAGCCGTTAAGCTTCAACACCCTAACATATCTGTCTTTGTTGAAAACGCCTCCAACCTTGAAGGCATCTATGCTCTGAATGGCCTGCGCCACCTCCATGGGAGAGACCACAAGCCCCTCTCTTTTAGCGGCATAAAGTATCAAAGCCTTGTTAATAAGCATATTCAGCACCTGCTCCTTAACGTGCATGGCTTTTAAGAGCTCGTTGCTGAACTGCCCCTTCATCATGTTCCTGTAAAAATCCACCATCTTCATATAAGCCCTCTGGTAATCCTGAGGCAGAATCTCTACATCTCCCACCTTGGCAAGGTAATTTGCTCCTCCCGTAAAAGCACCCCTTCCCCAGACCAGAAAGATGGTCCCCACGAAAGCAGCCACGATAAGCCACAGCACGAAGCTCAGCTTTTTGATATTTCTCTGTATGGTTCCTATCATCAGACATCCTCCAGGTGGATTTTCCTCAAGTTTTATACCCACTTTAAAAATTGCTCAAGAGAGTGTTTAATTTTTTGAGTTTTGTTTTATTTTTATGCAAGATGGTTTATTAGAGAAACTCAATACTTTCACTACTTATGGAGGTGAAGAATGGTAGTTACAGGTGGAGCCATCCGAGTTCTCAAAAAAATTAAAGAAGGGGAGAAGTTTGCCAAAGACACCGATTTCACCAGACCCCTGGAGCTTGCCGGTATCATAAGATTTGAACTGCCGGGATACTACACACTCACCTACACCGGAGAGGCTCTGGTTGAACTCATCAAATCCCTGGAAGAGAAGGGATTGATTAACACCGAAGAATGGCCTGACAACTTCAGGTTTATAGGCACGGAAATAATGGGCATGATAGAGGCAACTATAAAAGCCGGGGGAAGAATATCCCCTCACTTCGTTGAGCTTTTAAAGGAAAGGGGGTTTATGGAAGGGGAAGAGCTAACCCCTGAAGCGGAAGAGCTGTGGGAAATATACAGGCTGGCAAGACCACAGCTCATCGTAACGAAAGAGCTCGCATCCCTTATAAGAAAGCTCCCCGTGGGACCGGCAAAGGTCCTTGACACAATAGACATTGACGACGAGCTGGTCCTTGAGCTTGAAGCCCAGAGGCTCATAGCCTTCTCCATGCCTCCCGGAGACTTCTTCAACTTTACCGGTCTTGGCCAGAAGGTAAAGGAAGCCATAGAAAAGGGAGCTCAGCCGTTTCCTGTGGCGGTGAGCGTTGACATAATGGTCTCCGTCAAAAGGGCAAAGGAGAATCCCGAAGAGCTTACCCAGACCGAAGCGGAGACCCTAATGGCAATGGCTTACATAGATGAGGACTTCTCGCTTCTTCCCGCGGGAGAAGCCCTCTACATGGCTTACGAGCTTTACACCAAAGGTCCCCTGCTCCTCACGCCGTCCATTGTGCTTGAGGAGCCTGACATAGAGATTCTGTTCACCATAGAGGAGCTGTGGCAGAAATACGAGACCAATCCCGAAATCTTCCCGGAGCCCAAGCAGATAAGATACTGGGTTGAGAAGAAAAACCCCGCACTGGGACCTGAAACCATGAAGATACTCTACGGTCTGGAAAACTTTGGCATGGTGAAAAGTGAAGCCTTCCAGAAAAAGCTTGCCTACTTCTTCACCGACTGGGGAGAGAAGGTACTCGCAGACCAGAAAGAGAAGAGAAGAGCCATATCCTCCCCGGCGATAAAGTGCATCACCATGACGAGAAAAGAGTTCGCATCGCCGAGCTACAACTGGTATGAAGAAGCCATGGACGCAGGGCTCGTGAGTGCTTTCGGACCCACGAAATCGGGAACCTTATACGCAGACCTCGCGGCATCCATTGACAGACGCCCCCACCTGACCGACTTTGAGATGGAGATACTCCTTTCAATCTCCGAAAAGAACCCCCTCTACATCCACGAGTATCAGGAAAAATACGAAGACGAAAAAGCCAAACTCATCAAAAGGGCCCTTGAGCTTCTGGACGCAAAAGGGCTGGTGGAGATTCTGCCCACCGACATCGTTACCCTGACAGACGCAGGACTTTACATGAAAAAGGCACTTGCAGGGGTAACGAGCGGGTTCGGCAATCCGGTAACTCCCCTCATAGTCAGGCTTCTGGAGGCTATAAGGGAGGTGGGAACCCTTTACGAAAAGGAAAAGAAGATAAGGGTAAGACCGGATAAGTGGAAGAAAGTGGAGAAGCTCACAGGCCTTGACCCGGACACCTTCTCGGAAACGGTTATGCTTGCGAGAAGGCTCAAATTCCTCGGGACAAACACCCTCACCGATGCGGGATACTACCTTCTCACCACCCTTGACGAGCTGAGAAAGGCTTACGCTGAATCCAAGAAGTGGTTCTTCCAGAAATGAGCTGAAACTTGCGCGGAGCCCCCGTGGCTCCGCTTTTACCCCACTGCAAAGAGCACCCCTCCCTTGACAAAAGTGGAGATTGAAGCTATAGCAAAAAAGTAGTGAGCGGGTGTAGCTCAGTGGTAGAGCGCCGCCTTGCCAAGGCGGAGGTCGCGGGTTCGAAACCCGTCACCCGCTCCATTTTTATTTTTTGACCCCTGCAATCACAACTTTGTCGTCGGTGTAGGAAAGGACTTTGCCGTTTTTCACCTCTATCTCAAAATAGGCTTTTACCCCGGGGGAAGCGTCTCTGAACAGCCTTTCCACACATCTTTTTGCATCATCCTCAACGGGACTTCTTTCAAGCCATTCTTTGAAGGGATGGCGTTTTCTCACCACCTTAAAGCCAATTACATCAAAATAACGGGAGAAAAGCTTCCTCCACTGGCTGAAGGTAAGGGTTCTCAAATGGGTAGGGTCCCTCATCTTTTCAGCCTCTTCTATAAATCCTTTAAGCTCCTCATCGTCACACACGGCGCTGTCAATAATCACCATGCGCCCGCCTCTGGCAAGTATTCTGTGAGCCTCCTCAAAAAACTTTTCCAGAGACTCAAAGTGATGGGGTGCTATCCTTGAGCTTATTAGGGTGAAGGTATCAAAAGCAAAAGGCATCTCGTGAACGTCCGCCACAACCACCAAGGCTTCCGGGTCAACCTTTTTCAGCTCGGAAAGCATATCCAGAGATAAATCCAGAGCAAAAGCCCTTCCAACATACGGACAGAACCTGAAAAAAGCATGACCTGTGCCGGAGGCGACATCCAAATAGACATCCTCTTTTGAAGGTGAAACCATCTCAACAGCCACATCAACGTCGTCGGTCGCCGAATGCTCGGAGCTTACCCCGTAAAGGTGTGCCTTTGACGAAAACCGTTTTATAAGTCTATCCCGCAATCCCTCACCAGTGCCTTAACACGTTCAAAAACAGAGGGCGAAGAAGCTATAAGCCAGCCGTCCAGCGGGTTCTTCCTGATGAGAGGCGCCACCTTACCCCCTGCCTCCTTCACCAT
Source organism: Deferribacteres bacterium (assembly GCA_013153205.1). Lineage (GTDB taxonomy): Bacteria > Thermosulfidibacterota > Thermosulfidibacteria > Thermosulfidibacterales > Thermosulfidibacteraceae > JAADEW01. The sequence continues at coordinate 13,686 of JAADEW010000091.1, forward strand.
CAAAACCCCGGAAGCCACATCCCAGGGCGAAAGGTATATCTCAACAAAAGCATCGTATCTTCCGCACGCCACATAGGCAAGGTCAAGGGCGGCAGAACCCGTGTGTCTCGTGGCAGAGCCCTCAAGGAAAAGCCGCCTGTAAAGGGATACCAGAAAATCCACATGGGCTTTTCCTCTATATGGAAGGCCTATGGCGACAATGGCTCTATCCATAAGCTCTGTGGAGGACACCTTTACCCTCTCCCCGTTTAAGAAGGCACCTCTTGCCTTTTGAGCGAAGAACATCTCGTTCTTCATGGGGTCATAGGTCACACCGCAAACCACATCCCCCTTTTCCAGATATGCTATGTTCACCGCAAAATGGGGATTGCCCCGCATGAAGTTGCGGGTGCCGTCAATAGGGTCAACCAGTATGTAGGCATCCAAATCTCCTCCTTCAGAGCCCGTCTCCTCCCCCACTACCGGTATTCCGAGCCTGTCTGCAACGAGCTCCCTTACGAACCCCTCCACCTCAACATCCACGCTGGTTACGAAATCGGACTTGGCTTTTTCGGACACATCCACTGCACTGCCCAGAGACACCTCAAGGAAACGCATCTTCAGAAGCTTTCCAGCCCTTTTTGCTATGTCCTTCAGCTCGTCTAACATGAAAGCGCCCTCACCCTGTATTGTTCCTGATGAAAATTGAGCACCTCGGAGACCCTTATCTTCACCTTAAGCTCCCTTTCAAGCTCCTCAAGAACCTCGTTCTCCTCCTCTATCATGGTCTTTGCCACTTCAGGGTGAGCCTCAACAAGCACGAGGTTTCTTTCGGGATGAAGAGCTTTGACCTTGCGTATCTCCCTGAAGATGTTGTAGCAGATGGTGATAGGAGGCTTTATATAACCCCTGCCGTTACAGTAATGGCAGGTCTCACAAAGGGTCTTGAGAAGACTCTCTTTAACCCTTTTTCTCGTCATTATAACCAGACCAAGCTCGGTGAACCCCTGAACCGTAGAAGGATATCTATCCTTCTGGAGGGAGCTTTTCAAAACCCTGAGGACCTCTTCTTTGTGGGTTTCATCGTCCATGTCTATGAAGTCAATTATGATGATGCCTCCTATGTTCCTCAAGCGAAGCTGATGGGCTATCTCCCTTGCCGCCTCAAGGTTGGTCTTGAAAACCGTCTCCTCAAAGGTGTCTTTTCCCACGAACTTACCGGTGTTAACGTCTATAGCGGTGAGGGCTTCCGTCTCCTCTATCACGATGTAGCCCCCGGACTTGAGCCACACCTTTTTGTCCAGTGCCTTGTTTATCTCGTCCTCTATACCGTATTTGGAGAAAAGAGGTATCTCCTCCTTGTAAAGCTCTATCCTCTTCACCGCCCTCGGTATGTAATCTCTGGCAAACTCAAGGCACCTCTTATACTCCGCCTCGTCGTCTATCAAAAACAGCTCGGTATCCGGGGTGAAGAAATCCCTCAAAGCCCGCAGAGGAAGCTCCGGGTCAGAATACAGAAGGCAGGGAGCAGAAACTTTATCAGCCTTCTCCCTTATGGACCTCCACAGCTTGAGAAGGTAGTCCATATCCGCTTTCAGCTCCTCCTCGGTCTTTCCCTCACTCACCGTTCTCACTATGAACCCGTATCCGGGAGGCTTTATCCGCTCTATAATCTCCTTCAGCCTTTTTCTTTCACCGGAATCCGTTATTCTTCTTGAGACCCCAATGTGGGTCATGGTGGGCATCAGAATGAGATACCTTCCGGGAAGGGTGATGTGGGTGGTGAGCCTCGGTCCCTTAGAACCGAGGGGCTCCTTAGCCACCTGAACAATTATCTCTTGTCCCTCCTGAAGCAGGTCCTCTATAGGCGTTCCCTTGGGAACCCTCAAGAACTGGTGCTCTCCCGCCTCCTCCACAATGTCAGAAAACTCCTCCATCAGCTCCAGAGGAGAAATCTCCCCCACATAGAGAAAACCTGCTTTGCCAACGCCGATATCCACAAAGGCGGCGTCCATTCCCGGAAGTATCTTGACAACCCTGCCTTTATAGACATTACCGGCTATGTTCTTCTCCCGCTTTCTCTCTATATAGACTTCAGCCAGACCTATGTCCTCTAAAATAGCAACTCTCGTCTCCCTGAAGTCCACATTTACAAGGATTTTGCTTCCCATCTTGACCGTTTCATTACTATAATATAGCCCTTAACTATGTCAAATGAAAAAACCGCCATGAAATACCGGAGAATAGGAGAAGTCTCCAAAATAACCGGCGTTCCACCGCCCATACTCAGAAACTGGGAGAAAGAATTTCCCATGCTGAAACCCGTTAAAAAAGGGGGATACCGCTATTACAGCGAAAAGGACATAGAGCTGATTCTGAAGATAAAAGACCTTCTGATGAACAAGGGCTTCACCCCGGAAGGTGCCAGAAAGAGGCTTGAAGAAAAGATGCCGAAAGAGGTTCTGGGTTTCTTAAAGATACTGGACGGCATAAAAAGGGAGCTTGAGGAGATAAGGGAGATTTTAGATGAGGATATTGAAGGCAGTTAACGTCATCAAAAGCTACAAAAGGGACAACCAGCTTATAGAGGTCCTGAAGGGCATAGACATGGAGATACACGAAAGGGACTTCGTCAGTATCATGGGACCCTCCGGTGTGGGGAAGAGCACCCTTTTACACATACTCGGTCTGCTTGACGTCCCATCAGAGGGAGAGCTCATCTTCAGAGACCGGCAGGCTCCCACGGATGAGGAAGAGCGGGCAAAGCTGAGAAACGAACACATCGGCTTCGTCTTCCAGCAGCACTACCTGCTACCGGAATTCACAGCCCTTGAAAACACCGCTATTCCCTGCCTGATAGGCAACATGCCGGAAGAGAAAGCATACGAAAGGGCAAAGGCATGTCTTGAGATGGTGGGGCTTTCCCACAGAATCCACCACAGACCCGGAGAGCTTTCAGGAGGGGAACAGCAGAGGGTCGCCCTTGCCAGAGCCATTGTGAAAGACCCAGACATACTCATTGCGGACGAACCCACAGGAAACCTTGACAAAGAAACGGGGCTAAAGATAGCGGCTCTTTTAAAGGAGCTGAACGAAGAAAGAGGTCTTGCCGTTGTTATCGCAACCCACGACGAGGAGATTGCAAACCTCGCCAACAAGCGCTACCGCATGAGGGACGGGAAGCTTTATCCCGCAACTAACCCCTTATCATCTTGATGGCACAGTATTCGCCGCACATGGTGCACACATCCTCCTCCTTCGGAGGACGGGTGCCCCTCATCCTGCGGGCTTTCACCGGGTCAAGGGCAAGCTCTATCTGCTTATCCCAGTCGAGCTCCCACCTTGCCTTTGACATCTCAAGGTCCCACTCCCAGGCACCTTTAACGCCTTTGGCTATGTCGGCAGCGTGGGCGGCAATCTTCGCCGCCACAACCCCCTCGCGCACATCCTCAACGGTGGGAAGCCTGAGATGTTCGGAAGGAGTCACATAACACAGGAAATCCGCCCCGTGCCATGCGGCGATAGCACCGCCTATAGCTGAAACGATGTGGTCATAACCGGGCGCCACATCGGTGACCACAGGACCGAGAACGTAAAAGGGGGCACCGTGGCACAGCCTCTTCTGAAGAACCATGTTGGCTTCTATCTGCTGTAGAGGAACATGCCCGGGACCCTCAACCATAACCTGAACGCCTTTCTCCCAGGCTCTCTGAACAAGCTCCCCTATTATTATAAGCTCCTGTATCTGCCCTCTATCGGTGGCATCGGCTATACATCCCGGTCTAAACCCGTCACCCAGAGAGAGCACCAAATCGTATTCTTTAGCCATGTCCAAAAGCTCGTCGTAATATTCGTAAAGGGGATTTTCCTTTTTATTGTGCTTCATCCACGCAATAAGAAAAGCTCCCCCTCTGCTGACCACACCCAGTATCCTGCCTTCCCTCTCCATTCTCTCCACAGTCTCAAGGGTTACCGCACAGTGAACCGTAACAAAGTCCACCCCGTCTTCCGCATGCTTTCTGATGGTGTCAAAAATCTCTTCCTTGCTCATCTCAACTACAGGCTGGCCCTTTCTGCGGGACTCTATAGCCGCCTGATATATGGGGACCGTGCCCACCATCACGGAAGATTCCTTGAGAACAAGCCTCCTCATCTTATCAAGGTCTCCACCTGTGGAAAGGTCCATCACAGCCTCTGCCCCGGCTTCTATAGCAACTTTAAGCTTTTCAAGCTCTTCCTCGTAATTTACACAATCGGAAGAAGTGCCTATGTTGGCGTTCACCTTCGTTCTCAAGCCTTTTCCTATACCGTAAGGCTTGATGTGCCTGTGATTCTTGTTTTTCGGAATGATTATCTCACCCTTCGCTATACCGTCCCTCACCTCTTCAGGGGTTAACCCCTCGTCTTTCGCCACAAGCTTCATCTCTTCGGTTATAATACCGGCTCTCGCCGCTTCAAGCTGTGTCATCTATTCTTCCTCCAGTTTGCTTTTAAGAAAGTGGGCAAACTCCTTCACATTGGGCTCTCTGAAAAAGGCTGACATAACAGCCACTCCGGGAATATCAAGACCTTTAAGCTTTTCAATGTTCACCCTGTCCACCCCTCCCAGGGGATAAACCTTTGTATGAGTTTCAATAATAGCTTTTTTCAAATATTCAACCCCAAGGGGCTTTGTCCTCGGCTTGCTTCTCGTGGGAAATATGGGGGAAAGAAAGACATAATCCACATCAGACTCAACCGACTTTATCTCATCAATACTGTGAGCCGAATAACCTATAAGTCCCTTCCATATCTTTTTCACATCAGCAGGATAAAGGCTGTCAGCGGAAAGATGCACCCCGTCGGCACCAACCAGAAGAGCAAGGTCAACCCTGTCCTTGATGATGAGCTTCGCCCCAAACTCCTCTGTGAGCTCTCGGAACCTTTTAGCTATGTGGTAAAGCATCCTGGGTTTTAAGTCCGGCTCCCTCAACAGAACGCAATCAACTCCCCCCTCAAGAGCCTCTCTCACCACCTCAATGAGGGGACGGTCTTTAACGAGGGCTCTGTTGGTGATAAAGCAAATTTTGAAAGGAGCCTTCATCTGCCCAGCTTCTCCAGTATCAGGCGGGCGGCCTTCTTCCCGGAGAGAAGCATCCCACCGAAAACGGGACCCATTCTGTGCTCACCGTAGCAGGCAACTGCCGCCATACCAACAACGATAAGGCCGGGATAAACCTCGCCGGTCTTCTCCTCGGTTGCCTTCTCACCCAAATCAGCCCACATGGGCCTTTCTCCGGGGACATCACCAGTAGGGGTAAAAAGCCTTTTCTTCAGCTTTCTGGACACCACCTTGGCTATCTCAGCATCATGTCCCGTGCCGTCAACCACAAACTCCGCCTCAACGGTGATTGGGTCCACATGAAGACCGGAAAGCTCAACGGGAGTCCACGAAAGCACAAGTCCCGCCACCCTTTCGTCCTCCCCTTTGACCTTCACATCCACAGCACTCCAGAGGTTAAAGACCCTGGCTCCGCTTTCAATGGCTTTAAGCCCCAGAGCACAGGCAAACTCCACCGCATCGAGAAGGTAATACCCCTTTTCCCGGTAAGGCCTGTATCTTATCCCAAGCTCGTCAAGAACGCCTCTTGCCTCCTCCTGAACCACTATCTCGTTGAACATGGCTCCACCGCCCCAGATACCGCCGCCTATGGAGGCTTTTCTCTCAAATATTCCAACCTTAACCCCTTCTCTGGCAAGGTAGTAAGCACAGGTGAGACCAGCAGGACCCGCCCCCACAATGGCGACGTCCATCTGTATGAAATCCATCAGTTTTTCAAAATAGCTCTCAATTATGGCTTTTGTTATTATCTTTTCGTCAATCATCTTTTCCTCCCTTCAATCTCTCTCGCCAAAAATGGCGGTGCCGATTCTTACCATGGTAGCACCCTCTTCAATAGCCACTTCAAAGTCGTTGGTCATACCCATGGAAAGCTCTTTAAACGCCCCGGTCTGAAGGCTTTCGTTAAGCTCATCCCTCAGCTCCCTCAGTCTCCTGAAAACCCACCTCACCTCTTCCGCATCCTCAACATAAGGGGCTATGGTCATAAGGCCCACAGGCTCAAGAGAAGGGCTTTCAAGCACACTGCGGGCCAATTCTTCCAGATTGTCCGGGGCAACCCCGTGTTTGCTCTCTTCCCCGGCCACATTGACCTCAAGCAGAACCGGAAGCCTTCTCCCCTCCCTTGAAAGGCGCTTCTCCAGCTCGTTTACAAGCTCCAGTCTGTCAACCGAGTGTATCACATCAAATATCTTTACGGCGTATTTTACCTTGTTCCTCTGAAGATAGCCTATCATGTGCCACCTGACCTTACCGCCTATCACCTCATACTTGTCTCTGGCTTCCTGCACACGATTCTCTCCTATATCCGTAACCCCGCACCGAATAGCCTCCTCTATAACCTCAGGGGGAACTGTCTTGGTAACGGCAACAAGCCTGACGGAAGAGGGGTCCCTTCCCACCCGCTCACAGGCGGCTTCTATCCTTTTTCTGACGCTCTCAAGGTTTTTCGCCACATCAACCATGCTCAGCCCCTTGCAAATTTCAGCAAGATATATATTACAATTTCAAGGGAAAGGCTATGGGAGATTTGAATTTTATATCAAAGCTTTTGATTGGGCTTGGAATTTTTCTGGTGGTAATCGGTGTTCTGATTCCGCTGATATCCAAGATTCCTTTCATCGGAAGACTTCCCGGGGACATATACATTAAGAAGGACAACTTTGTCTTCTACTTTCCCTTAGCCACCTGTATCATTATCAGTATCGTTCTCACCCTTATACTCAACCTCTTCTTTAGAAGGTAAGCCTTCAGGCGGAAGCTTCACATCCAGAATGTCCCTGCATCTCGTTTCAACAAAGGCTTTCTCCTCACCCGGAATTAAGGAGGCATCCTTCTTAACATACCACAGGTTGTAATTAACGACGCACAAATCGTAGATGGGGGCTTTCGCCTTAGCCATCTTCTCCCTTGCAAGCTCAAGGGTGACTGAAGCCCCTATGGGATTTTCAAATACATAAGCCCTTATGGCAGCCTCCTCTACTGCCGCCGAGGCGGTATATTTGTGAAATCCGAAATCCCTCCAGCTTTTACCGAGAAATCTCACGGCTTTATCGTATTCCCCGAGATACTCGTAGCACAGACCCATGAGATAGTAGGGATAAGGAATGGTGTAATTTTTCTGTCTTCTCAAAACCTTCAGGGCAAGCTCAGCCTTACCCGACCAGTAAAGGCCATAAGCCTCCCTGAAGATACGCCTTTCCTTTGCAGTGGGCTGGGCAGCCAGAGCCCAGCCCGCACAGCTAAAGAGCAGAAAGCCTACGAGCAGCTTCTTCAATTCTCTCATCAGGCATACAGAGGGCAGCCCTTACATACCCCTCTCCATACTCTCCAAAACCAACTCCGGGGGTAAGAAGGACCCCGGCTTCATCAAGGGCTTTCTCCGCAAACTCCATGGAAGAAATTCCGTCGGGCGTTTTGAACCACACATAGAAAGTGGCTTTGGGCTTTTCAACGCTAAACCCTGCCTTTTCAAGACCTTCCACAAAGATATCCACGCGCCTCCTGTAAATCTCCCGGATTCTGTCCAGTTCCGGTTCGTTATCCAGCGCATAAATAGCCGCCTCCTGAATGGCCTGAAACACACCCGAGTCAATGTTGGTTTTGACCTTTAAAAGAGCGGCGAGTATTTCGGCATTACCGGAAGCCATACCTATACGCCAGCCCGTCATATTGAAGGTCTTTGAGAGGGAGTGAAACTCAATGGCTACATCCTTCGCCCCATCCACCTCAAGTATGGAAGAAGGCGGCTCTTCAAAGTAGATTTCGCTGTATGCGGCATCGTGGGCAACCACAAAACCATACTCTTTTGCCGCTTCAATCACCGTCCTGAACTTATCTTTCGTGGCAAAGGCGGAGGTAGGGTTATTGGGATAATTGAGGAACATTATCTTGGTTTTTCTCAAAATATCCTCGGGAACATCCGCCAAATCCGGGAAGAATCCGTTCTCCTCCTTCAAAGGAACATGGTAAGGAGTGCCTCCCGCAAGAACCGTAGCCGAATGATACACAGGATAACCCGGGTCAGGCACGAGAACCACATCCCCCTCTTCAACAAAGGCAAAGGGAAGATGCGCTATCCCCTCTTTTGAACCTATAAGGGCAACCACCTCACCTTCCGGATTAAGCTCAACGCCAAATCTCTTTTTATACCACCTTGCAACAGCCTCTCTGAAGGCGAGCATGCCGTTGTATGTGGGATACTTGTGGTGCTCCGGCTTCTCCACAGCCCTTTTCATAGCCTCAACTATAGCGGAAGGGGTGGGAAGGTCAGGGTCTCCCACCCCCATGTCTATCACATCCACCCCTTCAGCAACCTTTTTCGCTTTAGCTTCGTCAAGCTTTGCGAAAAGATACTGGGGAAGCTTTCTAAGCCGTGTTGCCCACTCCATTACCACTCTCCGGTCTTGAGATAATGGTCAATAGCCCTTGCCGCCTTCTTTCCATCTCCAACGGCAAGGATAACGGTAGCCGCTCCCCTTATTATATCACCACCGGCAAACACGCCTTTTTTCGTGGTCTTACACGTTTCGGGGTCAGCAACGATGTAGCCCCACTTATTGACCTCAAGCCCCGGAGTGGTTCTCTGAATTACAGGGTTTGCCTGAGTTCCGATAGCCACCACCACCGTGTCCACATCCATGATAAACTCGGAACCGGGAATGGGAACGGGTCTTCTTCTTCCGGAAGCATCGGGCTCACCCAGCTCCATCCTGATGCACTTCATACCTTTAACCCAACCGTTCTCATCGCCTATAATCTCAACGGGATTCACCAGGAAGTTGAAGATAACGCCTTCCTCCTCGGCGTTTTCTATCTCCTCAGCCCTTGCAGGCATTTCCGCTCTGGTTCTTCTGTAAACGATGTGAGCCTCGTCAGCTCCGAGCCTCAAAGCGGTTCTCACGGCGTCCATAGCCACATTACCGCCACCTATAACGGCAACCTTTTTGCCAACTTTAATCGGCGTATCGTATTCGGGGAAGAGATAAGCCTTCATGAGGTTGTTTCTGGTGAGAAACTCATTGGCAGAATAGACGCCCTTCAAGGTCTCACCGGGGATACCCATAAAGACAGGAGCACCGGCTCCCACACCGATGAACACAGCGTCAAACCCTTCCTTCTCCATAAGGTCATCAATGGTCACGGTCCTTCCCACAACCACGTCGCACTCAAACTTAACGCCCAAAGACTTGATGTAGTCCACTTCCCTTTCCACAATCACCTTGGGCAACCTGAACTCAGGGATTCCATAGACGAGAACGCCGCCGGGCTTGTGCAGAGCCTCAAACACCACCACCTCGTGACCCATTACCGCGAGGTCAGCGGCAACGGTAAGGCCTCCGGGACCGGAACCGATAACCGCTACCCTCTTTCCGCTGGGAGGTGCCATTTCAGGCTTTTCCACAACGCCCATCTTGGCTTCGTAGTCTGCAACGAACCTTTCAAGCCTTCCTATCGCAACGGGAGCACCCTTCTTGTTGAGGATGCACTTCTCCTCACACTGCTCCTCCTGCGGACAGACCCTACCGCATATGGCGGGAAGGGCGTTGGTCTCTTTAATCTTTCGGGAAGCCTCTATAAACTTGCCCTCAACTATGAGAGCTATAAATTCGGGTATCTTCACCTCTGCGGGACAACCCTCAACGCAGAAAGGCTTTTTGCACTGAATACACCTCTGCGCCTCGGCTATTGCCATCTCTTCTGTATAGCCCAGAGCAACCTCGTTAAAGTTTTTGATTCTCTCCTTCGGGTCCTGTCTGGGCATATCCACCCTGTTAAGATTGAGCCCTTTTTTCTTCTTTTCTTCAGCCATTATTCCACCCCTGCAAAAATTTCTGGATGTGCCTTTTTAAACCTTTCAAGAGCAATTTTTTCCTCTTCAACATAGATGGTCAACCTGCTCATCAACTCATCAAAATCAACCTTGTATCCGTCAAACTCAGGACCATCAACACAGACGAACTTCACCTCATCGCCTATGGTCACCCTGCAGACTCCGCACATACCAGTTCCGTCAAGCATCATGGCGTTGAGAGAGACGATACAGGGAATGTTATAAGGCTCAAGGGTTTTAACCACGAACTTCATCATGATGGCAGGACCAATGGCAACCACCTGGTCAATCTTCGTGCCGGCATCAATGAGCTCTTTCAAAGCGTCTGTCACAAACCCCTTCTTGCCGTAAGAGCCGTCGTCGGTGGTGACTATCACCTCGTCAGAGATAGCCTTCACCTCGTCTTCAAGGATGAGAAGGTCCTTATTCCTCGCTCCGAGGATGGTTATGAGCTTATTGCCCGCCTCTTTCATGCCTTTAAGAATGGGATACAAAGGAGCTATACCCACTCCGCCACCGATACCCACCACGGTACCGTAGTTCTCAATGTGAGTGGGCCTTCCAAGAGGACCTACCACATCCGCAAGGCTGTCCCCCGGATTGAAGCTTCCGAGCTCAAAGGTGGTCTTCCCAACCTTCTGGAAGATGATGCGGATGAGCCCTTCTTCCGGTTTCTTATCCACCACCGTAAGGGGAATCCTTTCACCTTTTTCGTGAAGTCTCAGAATCACAAACTGGCCCGGACGGTGTTTTTTAGCCACTCTGGGAGCTTCAATCCACATTTCACAAATGAGAGGATGCCAATCCCGTTTCTCAACTATTTTGAACATAATCACCCCTCTCCTTAAACTTTATATTTGACTACCCTAATTAAGTGATAATCACTTTCATGTCAACCTTGACCCACCGGTTGAAAAATGGATAAAAATCTAACCCATGAGAAAACGGCTCCTGTTCTTAACAATCTGCTTTGCGCTCTCTCTGCCTCTATACGCAATGGACAGAATTCCACACAATCCTGCAGTCAACAGGTTCGTAAAATATTACCTGCACAAAGACAGGCGGTGGTTCGTTCAAGCCCTTGAACGCTACTACATGTATAAACCCATAGTGGAGAAAGAGCTGAGACGAGAGAACTGCCCGGTGGAGCTTGCCCTTCTGCCCATTATCGAAAGCGGATACGACGGAGACGCTCTGTCTAAAAGCCGGGCGGCTGGATACTGGCAGTTTATGAGGGAAACCGCCCGGATATACGGGCTGAAAATAAATAGATACATAGACGAAAGAAGGGATATAGAAAAGTCTTCCAGAGCCGCCGCCAGATACCTGAAGAGGCTCTACCACATCTTCGGAGACTGGGAACTGGCTTTAGCCGCATACAACGGAGGAGAAGGCTACATCTTAAGGCTCATGAAAAAGACCGGCGCCCGCACCTTCTGGCAGCTTCTTTCAACGGGGAAATTGAGAAGAGAGACCGCCGAATTCGTGCCCAAGTTTTATGCAGTGCTTAAAATAGTAAAAGGGAAACAGGTTAGGGTACGCTTTAGCCCTATAAAACTTAAAAAGATATATGTTCCCGGTAATATAAGGCTTTCAGCCATATCCCGCTATGCAAACATAAGCTACAGACTTCTATCCCAACTGAATCCACACATTTTAACGGGGAAAACTCCCTGTAGGGGGGCTGAAATCTACGTGCCTTATGAAAAAGCCCCCAGAATACTGTCTTCGCTTGACTATGTGATAGCAGAAGAAAAGGCAAGAAAGCTCGGTATTCGCTTCTACAAAGGCTACTGGAAAGGCTACATAGTGAAAAGGGGAGATACCCTCTGGAATATAGCAAAAAGATTTAACCTATCAATCAGTTTGATAAAAACGGTAAATCTATTGAAAAGCAACAGGCTTAAACCCGGGGAGATTTTGCTCATTCCATCCGAGAGCCTCAAAAGGAGAATCGTTCTGGCAAAACCTGAAGAAAGAGCTATCATATATAGTGTAGGACCCGGCGATAATCTCTGGAGGGTATCACGGGTATTCGGGGTGAGGATAGGAAGATTAATGAAAATAAACCGCACATCTTACACTCTAAAGCCGGGGCAAAAGCTCAAAATAGTTTTAGAGGTAAAACCTTTTGACAAGAGGACTTAAAATAGCATCTTTCGTTTTTTTGCTTTTCATAGCAAGCGTGGGATTTTTTCTCTACTTTAAAGCTTACTTTTCTCCAAGCTATATCCACTACAGGGTGGGAGAAAGGCTTTACAGAGAGGGAAAATACGAAGCGGCTCTTAAAGAGTTTGAGATAGCCTTCAAACTTGACCCCTACAACAGGGGAGCAAGGCTCAAAATGGCAGAGATAAAAGAACTTCTAAAGACCCATGGAAGAAAAGCTTATAAAAAAAGCAGATGAGCTCATAAGGGAACTGACCGAGCTTGGAGACATGGTTCTCCGCCTTAAAGAAGAGAAGGAAGCCATGGAAGGCGAGCTGAAGAAGAAGGAAGAAGCCATAAA
>JAADEW010000026.1 GCA_013153205.1 Deferribacteres bacterium
CTGATAAAGATGTAGGTGAGGTTGTGCTCCGTCTTCAAATCAAGCAGAAGATTCACAATCTGAGCCTGAATAAAGACGTCCAGAGAAGAGGTGGGCTCATCAAGCACGATAAGGGAAGGAACGAGGATAACCGCTCTGGCTATGGAGATTCTCTGCCTCTGGCCTCCGCTGAATTCATGAGGATACTTCTCCCTGTCATCAGGGGAAAGCCCCACCTTCACCAGAAGCTCATCAACCCTCTTCTCCACCTCATCTTTAGAAAGGCTTGTGTGCACATATAAAGGCTCCGCTATTATGTCCTTAACCTTCATTCGTGGATTGAGCGAGGAGAAAGGGTCCTGAAACACCATTTGAATCTTTCTCCTCAACCTTTTCGGAAACTCACAGGTAACATTTTCCCCAAAAAGCTCAACCACACCGGAAGTGGGCTTCTCTATGCCGCAGACAATCCGCCCTAAAGTGGTCTTTCCGCTTCCAGACTCCCCCACTATCCCCAGAATTTCCCCTTCAAAGACGCTCAAAGAGACATTATCAAGCGCTTTAACCGGAAAAGCCTTCTTGAAAGGGCTTTTCTTCAGCTCAAACTCCTTGGACACATCCCTCAGTTTAACCACTTCAGTCATTTACCACCCTCGCAGGGAATCTGTATCTCTTCAAAAGCCAGGCTGTCTTTTCTGCCCTGCTTCTGTAAAGATACGGACCCACAAGGACCCTGTAAAAAAGCACGCCCCTGACATATCTGGGAACCACCTTAACGCTGTAGCCCATTGATGCAATACGCGATGCAAGCCTTTCGGCATTTCTCTTCACGGTAAAGGCTCCCACCTGAACGTAATACTCCCCCGCCTTCAACTGAGGCAAAGCTTTAACGGGATAGTTGCCGAGAACGGTTATCTCAACGGGAACAACACCGTCCTTTACCATATCCAAAGATTTAGCGGCGGCATAGGAAAGGTCTATAATTCTTCCCGGAACATAGGGGCCTCTATCGTTTATTTTCACCACAACCGTCTTCCCGTTTTTGAGGTTTTTCACCCTCACGTATGTGCCCAGAGGGATGCTTTTGTGAGCCGCCGTGAATGCATACATGTTATAGACCTCACCGCTTGCAGTCTTTCTTCCGTGAAAGTCCTTTCCATACCATGAGGCAAGCCCCCTCTGCTTATAGCCGGGAACTGCGGGAACGGACTTTTCGTATCTGGGCCAGTTTTTATACCAGTATTTGACCACCTGCCTCTTATTAGAGGAAGCACATCCCAGAAAGAGTGCCAGAACCAGAATAAAGGGCAGTCTCTTCATACTTCCATCTCTATCATAGCGTAAGCGTTGTGGTTGTGTATGCTTTCAAAGCTTTCCGCCTCAACCCGAAACCAGAAAATACGCGCGTCTTTCTTCAACCTCAAGGCTATCTCCCTGACAAGGTCCTCTACAAAGACGGGATGCTCATAGGCAAACTCGGTGACATACTTTTCGTCCTCCCTTTTGAGGAGGGAGTAGAGCTCGGAACTTGCACACTTCTCAACCACCTCTATCATATCCTCTATCCACACCATCTTATCAAACTTAACCGAAACCGCCACAACAGCCCTCTGATTGTGGGCACCAGCCCTGCTTATCTCCTTTGAGCACGGACAGAGGGTCATCACGGGAACCATCACTTTAAGCACAATGTCGTGTTTCATATCCTCGTAAAGGCTCGCAGACACCTCCACATCGTAGCTCATAAGACTTTTAACACCGGAGACGGGCGCCTTCTTCTCCCTAAAAAACGGGAAGGAAAGCTCCACATGTGCAGAATGAGAGGGCAAAGCTTCCATCATCCTTTTGAGTATCTCAATCACCTTCATGGTGTGAATGCGCCACCTGTAATGGTTCAATATCTCTATAAACCTGCTCATGTGGGTTCCCCTGAACTCCTTGGGAAGCTCCACATACATGTTAACCAGTGCAATGGTGGGCTGTTCCTTGTGCTCTTTGTCCAGAACCGTAATGGGATACCTCACTCCCCTCACACCCACCCTGTCTACAGGCAGGTTTCTAAAATCCCTTTCGTTCTGAAGGTCCTTCATTCCCTCTCCCACGGGTCAAAACCCATGTGTTTCACCATATTCTTCAGATGGGTCCCGCTCCAGTATATCTTTCCGCAACCGGAACACCTCCAGAAAACCTCACATCTGTGCCACACAAACTCAGGCACCAGCCCGTCAACCTCATCCTTTGATACCTTCTTCAGCTCAAAGTTGCAAAGGGCACACCTTGCCACAGGTCTGGCTTTGAGGGAAAAGGCTTCCTTAACCTCCTCAAACTGCCGCGTGGTATCTGAAGATGAAATGCAGAAAGCCTTCGCCTTTGCCCTCAAGGCATCGGAATAGAGCCTCCGGTCTCTGGTGAGAAGAATTCTGTCGTCCTCTTTTGCCACATATATCAAGAAGTTGTCCTCAGCGCTGTTAAAGTAAAGAACATCATATCCCATTATCCTGAGCCATCTCGCAAGCTTTCCCACCATAACATCCGCTACAAATCTCATGAACCCTTCACGAGATAGTTATATACCTCATTTTTCGGGACTTCAAAGAGAAGAGAGACCGCCTTTGCCGCCTCCTTAACAGAAAAACCGGCATCAACAAGCTTTAAAGCCTTCTCCCTCCAGTGGTGAGAAGCACTGCCTTCTCCACATCCCTCAACAACCAGAGTTATCTCACCCTTCACCTCTCCCCTGTCCTCAAGGAGCCTTATCACCTCAGAAACCTTCCCCCGCAGAAACTCCTCGTGCATCTTGGTCACTTCCCTTGCCACACAGCAGTTTCGCTCCCCCATGACCGCAAGTATATCCTTCAGGGATTCCTTTATCCTCCTGGGGGAATCAAAGAAAACGAGAGTCTCCTTTCTGTTTTTAAGAGACTCAAGAAGCCTGATACGCTCACCGCCTTTGGGCAGATACCCCCAGAAAGAAAACGGAACGGAAGGCAGTGCTGAAGCAACCAGCGCCGCCAGAACAGCCGAGGGACCGGGAACAGGCACCACCTCAATTCCGCGAGAAACCGCTTCCTTCACCAGCAGAAAACCCGGGTCAGACACCAGAGGGGTTCCCGCATCCGAAACCAAAGCGGCACTCTCACCCCTCTCAAGCCGGCTCAACACCAGAGGCAGTCTCTCCTGCTCCTTAGGCTGATAGAAGCTCACCATCTCCTTCCTTATGCCAAGGGCATTCAGGAGAATCCGGGTTCTTCTCGTGTCCTCCGCCACGACGAAATCAACCGAGGAAAGGACGCGCCTCGCCCTTTCCGTTATATCATCAAGGTTTCCTATAGGCGTTGAGACGATGTAGAGCGTGCCCTTCATGTTGACTAAAGTATAGCATTTATCCTAAAGTAAGGGCAACAAGATGGCTGAAAGGCTTCCTTCATACAAGGGATGTTTCGGTTGCGGAAAGGAAAATCCCATAGGGTTGAAGCTTGAAAGATTCTGGGATGAAGAGCGGCATGTGGTCTTCAGCGATTTCACCCTCAGCAGGCTTTACGAGGGATTTGAAAACGTTATACATGGAGGAATAATCTCCACCATAGCAGATGAGCTTATCTGGTGGGTTATAGCCGCAGAAAAGAGGCAGTGCACGGTAACCGTTGAGCTTACGGTGAAGTTCAAAAGGCCTCTGGCTCCGGAAACCCCTTACAGGGGAGAGGCTTTTATACTGGAAGAAAAGGGGAGAAGATTCACAGCCAGGTGCGAAATAAAAGACAGAGAAGGGAACATTTTAGCGGAAGCCACGGGAGTTTTTTTAGCCCTCAAAGAGTCTGCCTGGAGAGAATTTTTAGATGGGCTTGAAGACCCCACCTTCTTTGATTGAAAAGGCAGACGAGACCTTAGGGAAAAACCTGATATTCCTTATACCTGCATGCTTCGTAATAGGATACCTCACCAAATCCTTCATGCCACAGCTCAAGTGGAGCGCAACCTATGTGCTCTTCACCATAATGTTTGCATCAACCTACGGCTTAAGGTGGGCGGACTTCTTTTCCCTGGGAGAAAGAAAAAACCTTATTATAACCGGCATAATGGGACAGATATTCCTTCTTCCCCTAATAGCCCACATAATCAGCATCACCTTCTACAGCCCTGACAGCCCGTGGAGGGTGGGGCATCTATGCGTAGCCGCATCTCCAGCGGCTATATCCACCATAATCTGGAGCAGAATAAGCAAAGGTGACGTTGCTCTCGGAGTGGTTCTGGTTGGGCTTCACGTAATATTGGTGCCTTTTCTCGCCCCGGTTATCTTAAAGATATTCGTGGGAAAAAGCGCCCATGTGCCCCTTTTCGCCCTTTTTATCAAGCTCTTTCTCTCGGTTTTCGTGCCAACCATAGCCGCCGTAGTTCTCTACGAAAGGCACAAAACGGAAACCCCCAAGCCGTTTTTCTCCGCCTGGGCAAAGCTGGGAATGCTGTACATGATTGTGCTGAACACATCCGTGGCATTTTCAGCGGTTCCTCTATCCCTCCACATGTTGAAACTGCTGGGCATAATGGCCATACAGGTAAGCTGTTTCTACCTCACGGGAATCTGTGTGGGAAGGCTTCTCAAAACCCCGGAAAAAGCCCAGATAACCTTCTCCTACTTCATGGGCATGAAAAACAACGGAGCCGCACTGGTTATGGCCTTATCCGGCTTTCCCCTTAAAGCCACTTTACCTGTAGCCTTAGCCATCATGTGCCAGCAGCCTCTTGCAAGCTTTATAGACAGATACTGGAGAAGCAAAAAATGAGAACGCTTCTTTTATCGCCGACCTTAAAAGAAGCAGAAAGGCTTATAAAAGCCCTTAAACTTAAAGAGCAAAAGAGCACCCCTTTCCTGCTTTTTGAAAGCCACCGCACAGTGCTTGCCATAACCGGAGTGGGAAAGGTGAATGCGGCAGTTGTCTCGTATCACATACTCTCAAAAGGCAGGTGGAAAGAGATTATCCTTTTCGGCATAGGCGGTTCCTACTCCCGGCTTGAGGCAGACATAGGAGAGGTGATAGCGGCAACATGTGAGATATACGGAGACGAAGGGGTCTGTCATGAAAAGGGCTTTGAGCCTTTGGGGTATGTAAAGGACAGAATGGAGATGAAGCCCCCTCCAACACCGCTTAAGATGGGGGATTTTATTACCCTTTCATGCATTCCCGGCTCAATAAAGCTTGCCGAAAGGATAAAAAAGAGGTTTCCTTCTGCTCTGTGTGAAAACATGGAAGGAGCGGCAGTAGCCCATGTGGCCTCCATTTTCAACACAAAAATCACGGAAATAAGAGCCATCAGCAATATCGCAGGAGAAAGGGACAAGAAAAGGTGGGAAATAGAAAAGGCCGTTGAAAATCTCACCCGAAAGCTTGTAGAAATCCTTGAGGAAGGGGGGATGCCATGAAGCTCAGACTCGGTTTCTCTTTCTGCCCCAACGACACATTCATATTCTACGCCCTTTCACAAAAAAAAGTAGAAATAGCCGACATTGAGATAGAGCCCGTCATGGCTGACGTGGAGGAGCTCAACACCATGACCCTGAAAGGGGAGCTTGAGGTCAGCAAGATTTCAGTTCACGCCCTGCAGTATGCGGGAAAGAACTACAAACTGCTTTCCTGCGGGGGAGCTTTCGGAAAAAAAGAGGCTCCCATCCTCGTCTCCAAAAACAAAAGCGAAGGGGAGATAAAAACCGTAGCCATACCCGGAAAAAAGACCACGGCTTTCCTGCTTTTTGAGAAGTTCTTTAACGGCAACCCCACCATCGTTGAGATGAGATACGACAAAATCATGCCTGCCGTTTTAAGAGAAGAAGTGGACGCAGGCGTGCTCATACACGAGGGGAGATTCACATATAAAAAACACGGCTTAAAGCTTCTTCTCGATTTGGGAAGAGAATGGCAGAAAAGATATAACCTTCCAATACCGCTGGGGTGCATAGTGCTCAAGAAAGAGCTGTCTCACCTCAAAGAAAAGATTGAGAAAGCCATTCGCGAAAGTATGGTATATGCGTGCCACAACAAAGACGAAGTGAAAAAATTCGTCAAAAAACACGCACAGGAGCTTGACGACAAGGTCATAGAAGAGCACATAAGGGCCTTCGTAAACGAATACACACTGGAGATGGGAAGCGAAGGGAAAAGGGCTATAGAGGCCCTTCTGGGAAAAAGCGTAGATTAAAAAATGGGGGGGGAAGCCCCCAACATTCTACTTGCACGGAGCGTAAGTCGCCGGGTCAAAGTAATAGGTTTCCCTTCTGCCAAGGCTGTCATACCACAGCTCTTCCCAGCAGGTTTTGCCGTTGACGTCAACCTTTTTGAAGAAGATGGTGAAAAAGAAAGAGCCTTTCTTGGTTGAATCGGCTGTATTTTCGTAGCTGACAACCACGGTGTAGGGCATCTCAGGGGGAAGATACCTGGGAAACTCAAAGCCGGAATACCTGTAATTTCCGTTGGGCGTAGCATTTCCCAGCATCCTGAAAGTCGTTTCGGTCTCGCAGTAATACAGGTAAAATCCGCTTGCAATACTCCTTTTGAGAAAGGTTCTGCAACCAAACAAGTTATCAAATCCATAACCCTCCACCTCAGCAGGCTCAACCTCTGTTCCACCCCTTCCCATTATCACCCTTTTGAGATTGACAAACTCCTGGTCGTTA
>JAADEW010000041.1 GCA_013153205.1 Deferribacteres bacterium
CTATATGAGTGATTGGTTTATTCTAATATTCCGGAACACTCACGAGGTTATAAAGGCAGACGCTTTTCTTGAAAGGGAAAACATCAAAAGAGAGGTTATACCCACACCCAAGTTCATATCGAGCGAGTGCGGTCTGTGCATAAAGGTGTGGAAAGACATCAGTGATGTGGTTAAAATACTGAAAGAGGGAGGGGTTGTCCCCTTAAAAATAGCAGACAGCTCGTTTAAAGAGATATGGAAGGCGGAAGGGAAGACATAATATACCTTGATAACGCCGCAACCAGCTTCCCCAAACCGAAAGAGGTTGTGGAAAAGGCATTTGAGTTCATCACCCGTTCAGGAGCCAATCCCGGAAGAGCAGGGCACAGGCTTTCGGTTGAAGCCTCAAGGATACTCTTTGAATGCAGAAAAGCCCTATCTGAAATGCTGGATGTAGAAAGGGAAGAAAGGCTCATCTTCACAAAAAACGCAACGGAAGGGCTCAATGTGGTGGCTTACGGTCTTCTCAAGGACAAAAAGGGAAATGTGGTCACCACCTCTTTAGAGCACAACTCTGTGATGAGACCACTGAGACTCATCTCTCAAAACAACCCTATAGAGATAAGAGTGGCAAAGGCACAAAGAAGCGGAAGGCTTGAGCCCGAAAAGATAGAAGCCCTCATAGACGAAGAGACAGTGGCGGTGTTCGTCAACCACGCGAGCAACGTCACGGGAACCACGCTCCCCATATTTGAGATAGCTCAGATAACGGAAAAGAGGGGAATTCCCCTCGTGGTTGACCTCACCCAGAGCATGGGTTGTATGCCTTTAAGTTTCAAAGGGCTTTCCTTTACCATTCCGGTGTTCACCGGGCACAAATCCCTCCTCGGCTTTCCGGGGACGGGAGGTTTTTACCTCCCCGAGGCAGTTGAGATTGAACCTCTCATAGTTGGAGGCACGGGGAGCAATTCCGAAAACCAGTGGCAACCGGATTTTATGCCGGATAAATTTGAAAGTGGAACCCCCAATACCGTGGGGATAGCCTCCCTTCTTGCAGGAGTGAACTGGATAAAGAAAAAGGGCGTGGAGAGCATAAGAAAACACGAGATTGAGCTTGCAAAGTGCTTCACGGAACTGGTTGATAAACATCCCCAGATAGAGGTTTACGGGCACAGGGACTGGCCGGAGAAAGTGGCGGTGGTTTCAGTCAACGTAAAGGACAAAGACCCGGCGGTGGTGAGCCTGTTGCTGGACAGAGAGTTCGGTATCCTGACGAGAGCGGGGCTTCACTGTGCCCCCATAGCCCACGAAACCATAGGGACCTTTCCCACGGGAGCTGTGAGATTTGCCTTTGGAGTCTTCAACAGCCTGAAAGACGCAGAATATGCGGCGAAAGCGCTTATAAAAGTGGCGGAAGGAGGGGTGAGCTATGATAGTTGACGCAAGAGGTCTTTCCTGTCCCCAGCCGGTCTTAAAGACCAAAGAAGCCCTTGAGGCAATTGACGAGGGTATTGTTGAAGTGCTGGTTGACAATCCCGCATCAAAAGAGAACGTCAAGCGGTTTGCCGAAAAGATGGGATGCACCGTTGAGATAGAGGAGGAGAAAGACCACTTCAGATTAAAGATTGTAAAGGGCTTTACCTGCGAAGTGCCCACCTTTCCATCATCAAACCTATCGGGAAAAGTGGTGGTGATACTCTCGGACTCCATGGGAGAGGAGAAAGAGTTAGGCAGAATGCTCATGAAGGCTTTTCTCTCAACCATAAAAGAGGCGAGTCAGAAGCCCAAAAAGATGCTTTTCATAAACAAAGGGGTGCTCCTAACCACCGAAGGCTCCAGCGTAATTGATGTGCTTAAAGAGCTGGAAGAGATGGGGATAGAGATACTTTCCTGCGGCACATGCCTTGACTACTTCAACCTTAAAGACAAGCTCTCCGTGGGAAAGATAACAAACATGTATGACACGGTGGAGGAGCTTCTCTCCTGTGAAGGGGTGGTGAGGATATGAACTTCAGGCTGACACAGATGGTAAGAGCCTCCGGCTGAGGGGCAAAGATAGGCCCGGGAGGCCTGAGCCAGCTTTTAAAAGGCTTCAAAATCAAAAAAAGCCCCGACATTCTCGTGGAGTTTGAGAGCTTTGACGACGCCGCCGTTGCAAAGCTGAACGATGAGACGGCAATCATATACACTCTTGATATGATAACCCCCGTGGTGGACGACCCGGAAGTGTTCGGGGAGATAGCCGCCGCCAACGCCCTGAGCGACATCTACGCCATGGGAGGAACACCGTGGCTGTGCCTCAACATCCTCTGTTTTCCCACATGCAGTCTCCCACAGGAGTGCATGAAGCTCATAATTAAAGGGGGGCTGAAAAAGATAGATGAATCCGGTGCCTTCTTAGTAGGAGGCCATTCCGTTGACGACATGGAGCTCAAATACGGGCTTTCGGTAGTGGGACGGGCAAACCCCGAAAGGATAATAAAAAACTCGGAAGCAAAACCGAAAGACCGCGTCTTCCTGACCAAACCGCTGGGACTCGGAATTATCGCAACCGCCATAAAAGCCGGTATGTGCTCCCAATCCGCTGAAGAAGAAGCCGTGGAAGCCATGAGAACATTAAACAAAGAGGCCTGCGAGAAGATGATAGAGGCAAAAGCGCACGCGGCAACGGATATAACCGGATTCGGCCTGATAGGGCATGCCGCTGAGATGGCTCAAGCGTCCGGGGTAAACATCGTGATAGAAAGCGAAAAGGTTCCTTTCATAAAAGATGCGATGGAATACGCACAGATGGGTCTCATTCCCAAAGGGGCATACGAGAACAGGGATTACTTCTCGCAGTATGCCGAAATCACAATCGCCGACGCCGACCTTGAGATGCTCCTTTACGACCCGCAGACTTCAGGGGGACTGCTGGTAGCCCTTCCGCAATCTTGTGATTTCCCCTATCCTGAGGTAGGATATGTCACAGAAGGAAGCGGGAAGGTGATTGTGAAATGAGAGCCCTCTACATGGGAAGATTTCAGCCCTTTCACTTAGGACACCTTGAGGTGGTGAAAAGGATACTGGGAGAACACCCTGAAATCATCATCGCCATAGGCTCAGCCAACCACAACTACCACATCAAAAGCCCCTTCACCGCCGGAGAGAGGATGTGGATGATACACGAAGCCCTGAAAGAGGCGGAGGTTGACCTCTCAAGAATATACATAGCCGCATATCCAAACATAGAGAACAACGCCGCATGGTATGCCCACATAAAATCTCTGCTTCCGCCTTTTGATGTGGCTTACAGCGGAAATCCCCTCACCCAGATACTTCTTGCCGAGCAGAACATAGAGGTGAAAAAGCTCACCATGATAAAGAGGGAGCTCTACTGTGCCACGGTAATTCGCGAGAGAATGCTCAGGGACGAAGACTGGGAAGAACTGGTGCCCCCCGCTGTTGCAAGGATTATAAAAGAGATTGAAGGGGTCAGAAGGATAAAATACCTTGCCAGAAGCGAATCGGACCCCATGGCCTACTAAACCTTGCAGATAGGTGTTCTGGTCATAGGCGACGAGATACTGGACGGGATTATAGAGGACACAAACGGTCCATACATAAGCCGTTTCCTCTCCATGTTCGGCTTGCAGGTCGTTGAGAAGATTGAGGTAAGAGACGACGAAAAGCTGATAAAAGAGGCCCTAAACTTTCTTGCAACCGTATGCTCTGGGGTATTCGTGTGCGGTGGACTGGGACCCACAGAGGACGACAGAACCAGAGAGGCCGTATCAGCCTTCCTCAGAAAAAAGCTTGTCTTTGACGAAAAGACTTGGGAAAATATAAAAAAGAAGCTTGCCGAAAGGGGAAGAGAATCCCTCCCGGCCCACAAAAGAATGGCTTACATCCCTGAGGAAGCCGTGGTTTTCCAGAATCCCGTTGGGCTTGCCCCTGCCTTTCTATGCGAAAAGGGAGAAAAATTTGTAGCGGCCCTTCCCGGAGTTCCAAGAGAGCTCAAGGCACTGCTTCCTGAGGTGTGCAAACACCTCTTTATGAAAAAGGGGGATGAGATGCTGAAGATATTCAAAACGGTGGGGCTGAAGGAGTCGCAGGTAAACGAGCTTGCCAGAGAAGCCCTTGCCGGGCTCAACGTTAAATGGGGAACCGTTCTGAAAGATGCCGAGGTCTGGATAAATGTGAAGCTCAACAGAAAAGAGCTTGAGCTGGTATCGTCAAGGCTAAAAGAGGTCTTCGGCCTTTACCTTTACGGGGAAGACGAGGAGACCCTTGAGGCCCTCGTTGGAAAACTCCTGAAGCAAGAGGGACTCACCCTGAGTGTGGCGGAATCCTGCACGGGAGGGCTTCTCGCACACCTTATAACCAATGTCTCCGGCTCATCCGACTACTTCAAGGGAGGCGTGGTCTCTTATCTTGAAGAGATAAAAGCGAAAGTGCTAAAGGTAAGGGAAGAAGACATAGAAAAATACACCGTTTACAGCCACGAGGTGGCGAAACAGATGGCTGAAGGGGTGAGAGAGCTGATGGAGTCTGACATAGCCCTTTCCACCACGGGAATTGCAGGACCCACCGGTGGGACCCCTGAAAACCCTGTTGGAACCGTTTATATAGGCATATCCTCCCGGGAGGGATTCACCAGAACCTTCAGATTCAACTTCAATTACGACCGACTCGGGAACAAGATGGCTTTCGCAAAAGCCGCCCTTGACATACTGAGGAGGTATCTCGTCAAAGATGCGTCTGTTCGTGGCAATTGACATAGACGAAGACAACAAAAACTTTCTCTGGGAAAGGGCAAAGCAGTTGAAGAACATGGGCTTCAGAGGCTCCTTTCCCAGAAAAGAGAACTACCACATCACCCTCAAATTTTTAGGAGAGGTTGACGAAAGGCTAATACCCGAAATCAAAGAGGCCCTGAAAAAAGCCGCCGCCGAGACTGCCCCCTTTGAACTGAGCCTTTCGGAAAGAGGGGTTTTTCCCGGATACAGACAGCCCCGGGTGGTGTGGATAGGCATTAAGGAAGAGACGGGAGCACTTAAGAAGCTGTTTTCCAGCGTTGAAGACGAGCTGAGCAGGCTGGGATTTGAAAGGGAAAGACGCCCTTTCTCTCCACATCTTACCCTCGCAAGGATAAAGAGCATAACGCCTCAAGGCAAAAAATCTCTCCTTGAATTTTGCAGTAAAAAGGATTATGTGGGTAAAGTGAGGGTGGGTAAGTTCGTTCTTTACCAGAGCATCCTTGATTCCCGGGGAGCAATTTACAAAAAGATTGCTGAATTTCAATTAAAGGAGTGAAGGATGGAGGAAAGGCGCAGAATAGAGAAAGAGCTTTCAGAGCTTGATGAAGAGCTTGAGGAGCTTTTCAAAAGGTTTGAAACCCTGATTCAAAAGAGAAGAAGGCTTATCACAAATCTCAAATCCGAGACAGAAAGCAAAGAGAGAACTACCTTTATAAGACACAAACCCACAGGATGAAAAGCATAAGAAGAGAATGGGAAGAATGGGAACAGCAGTTCCTCCACCCTAAAGCCGTAAAAAGCGCAGAAAGCAGAGGAAGAACAAAAGAAGAGCCTGAATGCTCCATAAGGACCGTCTTCCAAAGGGACAGAGACAGAATAATACATTCAAAGTCTTTCAGGAGATTAAAACACAAGACCCAGGTATTTCTGGCACCCACAGGAGACCACTACAGAACGAGACTCACCCACACTCTGGAAGTCTCCCAGATAGCGAGAACCATATCCCGGGCGCTGAGGCTGAATGAAGACCTGACTGAAGCCATTGCTCTGGGTCACGACCTCGGACACACCCCATTCGGGCACGCAGGGGAAGAGGTCCTAAACAGCCTGCTCAAAGACGGATTCAGCCACGCGGAACAAAGCCTGAGGGTGGTGGACATGCTGGAAAAAGACGGCAGGGGCCTGAACCTCACCTATGAGGTGAGAGACGGCATACTCAAACACAGCAAAGGGCTGGGAAAAGTTATAGCCGAGGGAAAAGAGCGTCCGGAAACATTAGAAGGAGAGGTGGTCAGGATAGCGGACATAATCGCTTATGTGAACCACGACATTGACGATGCTTTAAGAGCCGGTATTCTCAAGCTCTCGGACATACCCGGGGACTGCTTATCTTTTTTCGGAGAAAGCCACGCCGAGAGGATAAACCGAATGGTCACTGATGTGATTGAAGAGACGAAAAGAATAGAATACGAAAGGGTCACCATGTCTCAGGAAGGTTTAAGGCTTCTCTACAAACTTAGAAACTTCCTTTACAAGAAGGTCTATTCCAATCCCGCCATTCATCGCGAATTTGAAAAGGCATACAAGATACTCAAAGAGCTCTTCATATTCTTCTGCGAACACCCGGAAAGAATACGCTCTTCGTGGACCATACCATCAGATTCACCGGAAAGAAGGGCAGCAGACTTCATATCAGGAATGACGGATAGATACGCTTTAGAGCTTTACAGGCTTATATTCTTACCCAGACCGTGGACCATAAAAGAAATGGAAGGAGGTTGGATATGAAAAGAGAAAAGAGCAAAATCCTCTTTGAAGAGGCAAAAAAGTACATGCCCGGAGGAGTGAACAGTCCGGTAAGGGCTTTTAAGTCGGTGGGAGGAGAGCCTTTCTTTGTGGAAAGGGGAAAGGGGAGCA
>JAADEW010000043.1 GCA_013153205.1 Deferribacteres bacterium
ATGACCATGGACTACCAGGGGGTAAGGTTTTTACCAACAGCCTTTCTGATAAACGAAAAGGGCTACATAGTGGGCAAACTCGTGGGAGAGCTTGACCCGGAAAAGATAATATCAACCTTTGAGAAAAAGGGTTAGCGGCTGAACTTCTCCCTGAGTTTAGCCTCCACAACCTCCGGAACAAGGCACTTAACAGAGCCGCCGTATGAAGCTATTTCTTTAACGATGCGGGAGCTCACATAAGTATATTGCTCGTTGGGCATCATAAAGAGCGTTTCAATCTCAGGAAAGAGCTTTCTGTTCATAAGGGCCATCTGGAACTCATACTCAAAATCTGATATCGCGCGGAGGCCTCTTATTATAACATTTGCACCTTTGTTTTTGGCATACTCAATGAGAAGGGTGTCAAAGGAGTCAACCTCCACATTATCCAGCCCCCTCTCCTTTATGCAAAGTTCTATAAGCTCTATCCTCTCGGAAAGGGTGAAAAGGGGCCCTTTCCTCTCGTTGGAAGCCACGGCAATGATAATTTTATCAAAGACCTTAGATGCCCTCTCAAGGATGTCCAGATGTCCGTAAGTAATGGGGTCAAAGGTTCCGGGATATATGGCAACCTTACCGCTCATTTTCCCTCCTTCTCCACAAAAGTGAGCTGATTCTCTCCGATTCTCTTTATCTTTACCCTAAAGCCTTCGGGAAAATCAAATTTAGTCTTATGGTGATGCTGAATAACCAGAACATCCCCGGCCAGAGGCAGGTAAAGCTGAGGCAGTCTTTCAATTCCCTTAAGCCCATACGGAGGACCCAGATAGACTATGTCAAAAGGAGCGCAAGCCTTTAGCTTTTGCGGCACCTTGAAAGCATCCGCCCTGATTATCTGAACCTTATCCTCATATCCGAGAAGGCTTACATTCTCACGCAGAATCTTGATAACCCTGGGATTCTTTTCAACATAAAACACCTCTTTCGCTCCTCTGCTCAAAGCCTCAAGTCCAACGGTTCCCACACCTGCAAAAACGTCCAGAAATCGGGCGTCATAAACGCGCACTCCAAGGGTGTCAAAAAGAACCTTCCTTATGGAGGCAAGAATAGGCCTTACCCCACTGCTTCTGGGGCTTTTTATCTTTCTCCCTTTATCCTTTCCACCGGTTAAGCTTATCACGGGGTATTAACCCACCTTTCAACAAAATCCATCACATCCCTTTTGCCGTCAGGCAATTCAAAAAAGACAAAACCCTCTTTTCTAAACCATCTGAGCTGTTTCTTAGCATACTCCCAGGTTCTCTTCTTTATCAAGCTCACAGCCTCAGCCAGAGAGAGCTCACCCTTAAGATAAAGGCAAAGCTCCCTGTATCCAAGGGTGGTGGAAAGTATCCTGTTCTCCACACCGTATTTCTCCGTCAGAGACACAACCTCCTCCAGAAATCCCTCCTCCATCATGGCGTCAACCCTTTTCTCTATGCGCTTTCTCAGCTCGTCCCTATCCCTTACGACAGCCACCTTCAGGGCGTCAAAACGCTCCCTTCCAGAAGCTCCGAAACTTGAAGGCTTTTTTCCGGTAAGATAGTAAATCTCCAGCGCACGAACAATCCTCTTCTTATCGTGCGGATGTATTGCACTTGCCCTTTCCGGGTCAACCTCTTCCAGCCTTTTGTAAAGCACTTCCGAATCAAGGGAATACAGACGCCTCCTCAAGCCTTCATCCTTCACGGCTTCGGAAGCTACCCCCTCAAGCAGTCCCTTTATATAAAATCCGCTCCCTCCCACAACCACCGGAAGCCTTCCCCGGTTGTGCAGTTCCAGAATAACCCTGAAAGCCTCTTCCTCGTATCTCTTCACATCCCACGGACTTGAAACCTCTGCCACATCAAAAAGATGGTGAGGGACTCTCTCCAACAGCTCTTTTCCAGGTTTGGCGGCTCCAATGTTAAGACCCCTGTATATCTGCACGGAATCGGCGTTTACAACCTCACCGTTGAACAGCTCAGCCATCTCCACGGCAAGCTCAGATTTGCCGCAGGCGGTGGGACCGCCTATCACCAAAACCTTTACTTTTTCCATCATTTAGATTTATTTATCTTAACGCCAAAACAAATAAAAGGGAGGTGCAGTATGGGTTTCATAATAGGATTTATATTTGGGCTTATCGTGGCCGGGATACTGGCCAAGCTCTACGGAGTGAAGATGATGATAAAGGAGCTTAAAAGCCCCTACAACTTTGATAAAACCGTTGACGAAATAACCAAAAGGGCAAAAGAGCTCGGCTGGAATGTGCCTGCCATACACGATTTCGGAGGAAAGATAAAGGAAGCCGGAATGGATGTGGGTAAGGTAAAGGTCATAGAGATATGCAAGCCTGAATACGGTGCCCAGATGCTGAAAAATGACGACGAAAAGCTCGTATCCGCATTTCTGCCCTGCGGTATGGGCGTTTATGAAAAGAGGGACGGAAGTGTATATGTAGCCAAGAGGAATGTGGAGCTGTTCGCCCTTATGTTCGGCAAAAATGTGGGGAAAGCCCTGAAAGAAGCCGCTAAAGAGGAAAACAAAATAACCGCTTTCCTTGAATAGGGAGGAAGAACATGAAGCCCTACACCCCTCAAGAGATAGAGGAGAAATGGCAGGAGAAATGGGAAAAGAGCCGCCTCTTTAATGTTAAGGAAGACCCCCAAAAGCCCAAATATTACTGCCTTGAGATGTTCCCCTACCCCTCAGGCAGGATACACATGGGGCATGTAAGAAACTACTCCATAGGTGATGTGGTAGCGCGATACAAGCGAATGCGCGGGTTCAATGTTCTTCACCCCATGGGATGGGACTCCTTCGGGCTTCCCGCAGAAAACGCCGCCATAAAGCACGGGGTTCACCCTGCCAAGTGGACGGAAGAAAACATCGCTTTCATGAAAAAACAGCTGAAAAGGCTGGGCTTTTCCTACGACTGGGACAGGGAAATCTCCACCTGTGAGCCGGAGTATTACAGGTGGGAGCAGAAAATATTCATAGAGATGCTTGAAAAAGGCCTTGCCTACAAGAAAAAGGCACCGGTCAACTGGTGCGAACGCTGTCACACGGTCCTTGCAAACGAGCAGGTAATCGGCGGGAAGTGCTGGAGATGCGGTGAGGAAGTGGTCATAAAAGACTTAGAGCAGTGGTTCTTCAGGATAACGGCATATGCAGAGGAGCTCTTAGAAGGACTGAAAAAGCTGAAAGGCAAGTGGCCCGAAAGGGTGCTAACCATGCAGGAAAACTGGATTGGCAAGTCTGAAGGAGCGGAGATAGAGTTTGAAGTTGAAGGGCTGAACGAAAAAATCAGGGTTTTCACCACAAGACCCGATACCGTTTACGGCATCACCTTTATGAGCGTTGCCCCGGAACATCCCATAGTGGAAAAGCTGATAAAAAACCATCCGGAATACGAAAAGGTAAAGCAGGAGATTGAAAGGCTCAAGAAACAGCCCAAATCGGCAAGACTGATGGAAAGCTTTGAAAAAGAAGGAATATTCACGGGAAGCTACTGCATAAATCCCTTCACCCAGGAAAGAGTGCCCATATTCGTGGCAAACTTCGTTCTTTACGAATACGGAACGGGTGCCGTTATGGCCGTTCCGGCCCACGACCAGCGAGACTTTGAGTTTGCCAAAAAATACAACCTGCCCATAAAGGTGGTGATACAACCGGAAGGGAAGAGCCTGAATCCAGAGGAGATGGAAGAAGCATACGAGGGTGAAGGGATTCTCGTAAACTCCGGTCCCTTTACGGGTATGAAAAACGAAGAAGCCAAAAAAGCCATCATAAAATACATGGAAGAGAAGGGATTCGGTAAAGGGGCAGTCTCCTACCGGCTCAAGGACTGGCTCATATCAAGGCAGAGATACTGGGGCGCTCCTATTCCCGTGGTTTACTGTCCGGAGTGCGGAATAGTGCCGGTTCCGGAAAGTGAACTGCCCGTCACCCTTCCCAAAAACGCCCCCTTCTCAGGAGTGGGTAATCCCCTTGAGCAGGTAGAGGAGTTCGTAAAAGCCAGATGTCCCAAGTGCGGCAAAGAGGCAAAAAGAGAGACGGACACCATGGATACCTTCGTGGAATCTTCGTGGTATTTCTTCAGGTTCTGCTCGCCCAAATACGACAAGGGTCCCTTCAAAAAGGAAGAAGCAGACTACTGGATGCCCGTTGACCAGTATATAGGAGGTATAGAGCACGCGGTTCTCCATCTCCTATACTCAAGGTTTTACACCAGGGTGTTGAGGGACCTTGGATATACGGAGCTTGACGAGCCCTTTGACGCCCTCCTCACTCAGGGAATGGTGATAAAAGACGGCGCCAAAATGTCCAAATCGCTGGGAAATGTGGTTGACCCCGACGATATGATTGAGAAATACGGAGCAGACACAGTGAGGCTGTTTCTACTCTTTGCGGCACCCCCCGAAAGGGACCTCGACTGGAGCGACCAGGGAATTGACGGATGCTTCAGGTTTCTCAACAGGCTCTGGAGGTTCATCCAGAAGCACATTGACGAGGTCAAGGAAGCAAAAGGCGATTTTGAACCTGACAAGCTGTCTGACGGAGCAAAGGAGCTGGTTAAAAAAACACACAAGCTCATCCAGAAGGTCACAGCAGACATAGAGGACAGATTCCACTTCAATACCGCCATCGCCGCGGTTATGGAATACCTCAACTTCCTTTACGATGTAGAGTCCCGGCTTGAGCTGAACAGTGAAGAGGACAAAAAGGCCTTGAGAGATGCCTTTGAAAAGCTTGCCCTTTTACTTTCCCCATTCGTTCCGCACTTCGCAGACGAAATATGGGAAGCGCTGGGAAATGAGGGATTTACCCTTGAACAGCCCTGGCCCCAGCACAATCCCGAGTGGGTCAAAGAGAAAGAGACCACGGTGGTGATACAGGTAAACGGGAAGGTGAGAAGCAGAATTCAGGTCCCCGTCAACCTGCCCGAAGAAGAGCTGAAGAACATCGCCCTGAACGACGAAAGAATCAAAAAGTGGATAGAGGGCAAAAACATCGTAAAAGTAATCGTTGTTCCCAACAAGATTGTGAATATCGTGGTAAGATGAAGTAAAGGCGGGAAGGTTTTTTACCTTCCCGCCGCCGCTTATATACCAAGATAGGCCTTTCTCACCTCGTCAGATTCTGCAAGCTCTTTGCCCGTTCCTTCCATAACGATTCTTCCTTCAGCCATGACATAGGCATAATCGGTGATAGCAAGGGAAAGGTGCACATTCTGCTCAACCAAAAGCATGGTAACCCCTTCCGAACGGAGCCTTTCTATAATCTCAAAGACCTCAAGAACAAGTTTGGGGGCAAGTCCCAGAGAAGGCTCATCAAGAATGAGCAGTTCCGGAAGAGCCATAAGCCCCCTTCCAATGGCAAGCATCTGCTGCTCTCCACCGCTCATGGTGCCGGCTTTCTGGTTTATCCTCTCCTTGAGTCTGGGGAATAAGCTGAACACGAATTCCATGGTCTCCTTCATCTTCTTGCGGGCCCTTTTGGTGTAAGCTCCCATCTCAAGGTTTTCATAAACCGTCATCTCCGGAAAGACCATTCTGCCTTCCGGCACCATTATAAGGCCCATTTCAGCCCTTTTGTATGCGGGAAGTTTGGTTATGTCCTTTCCTTCAAAAATCACCCTTCCCTTCCATATAGGAAGCACTCCTGTGATTGCACGAAGGAGCGTCGTCTTTCCAGAACCGTTTGAACCTATAATGGTGGTAAGCTTTGATTTATACGCTTTGAGGCTCACACCCCATAATATCTGGACCTCACCATAACCGGTCTCAAGGTCCTCCACCTGAAGAATAACATCGGTCATCGGGCTTCCCCCTTCTCCTTTACAAGTTTTAAGGCAAGTTCGGGGTCTCCAAGATATGCCTCTATAACCTTCGGGTTTTTAGAGACCTCCTCAGGACTGCCCTCCGCAATCTTTGAACCGTAATCAAGAACCAGAATCCTGTCAGACACCCTCATTATAGCATGCATGAGATGCTCTATCATGAGTATGGTTATTCCTTTTTCTCTTATACCCTCCACGACCTCTATCATCTCATCAACCTCTGACGGATTGAGGCCAGCCAGAACCTCATCAAGAAGTATTATCTCAGGTAAAGAGGCAAGAGCCCTTGCAAGTTCAAGCCTCTTCTTCTCAGGAACATTGAGCTTTCCAGCAAGAAGCTCTTCTTTTCCGGAAAGACCCACGGTCTTAATCACATCAGCGGCAATCTCGGCAGCCTCTTTAAGATTGGCGTAAGCCTTACCGAAACAGGCACCCACCATGACATTCTCAAGAACCGTAAGCTCGTTCAGGGGCTTAACTATCTGATGGGTCCTCGCTATACCAAGTCTCGCCCTTTTGTAAGGGGGCATCTCCGTTATATCAATTCCGTGAAAGTATATCTTCCCTTTTTCAGGTATATAAACGCCACTTATTAAATTGAAAAGCGTAGTCTTACCGGCTCCATTAGGGCCGATAACTCCAAAAATCTCTCCTTCTCTAACCTCAAAAGAGACATTGTTTACCGCGATAAGACCGCCGAACATTTTGGTTACATTTTCTACCTTGAGTATCATTCCAGCACTCCTCTCAGTTTCCTGAACTTATCCCT
>JAADEW010000051.1 GCA_013153205.1 Deferribacteres bacterium
TTACCGCATGTCCCTTCTGCCTCACCATGTTTGACGACGGTATAAAGAACAAGGGAAAAGAGGAAGAGATTCAGCTCAAGGACATAGCGGAGATAGTAAGGGAAGCAATGGAAGAGTAGGGGAAAACCCTCCGCTGAAGCGGGAGAACGAGCCGGGAAAGTTAACCTTTCCCGGCTCGTTTTATTTTACGGCTTTCTTATTTTATGGATTCAAGCCTTTTCCAGTTGAACTTCTTGGTGAGCTCCAGCGCTTCCTTCCAGTCCATGTTTTCGTAGTTGACGGCTAATACGAGCTTGGGAGAGATAAGCACGGTAATGGTTCCAGTTTTGTCCGTTTTGCTGTGAAATATGCTTACCTTTTTTCCATTTATGTTTTTGGTGAAGGCAAGCTCCGTGTCCGTCTCCATTTTGAAACCGACCGGTGTGTTTATGTTAAACTGCTGGGCTGAGTTTCCGTAGCTTATGGTAACGAAAAGGGTTTTGTCTCCTCTGGTGTATGTTCTGGTTGCGTTTACCATTTTGAAGCTTCCGTTTTCCATCGTCATCCCTTGGGGAGTCTCTGCCTTCCACCCGGGAAGCTCCACTAAATACTTTTTCAGCTCACTGTGGGTTACCGCCCACGATATTGAGCAGACAAAAAGCAGTATGGATATCGTGATTCCCACTATCCTGTTCAATTGCCTTTTCATAGACCACCTCCGATATTTTATAACCTGATTTTAGGTTATATTATACCAGCAAGTTATGTTTGTAAAACTTGGGGCTTATCTTGCTGTAATCGTTGTTTTTTCTGGCGGTTTTTATTATATTTTCCTGCCATGAGGCTATTAACGCATGTAACATACGGTTATCTTGTGAAAAATGCAGAAAAGCTTGCAGAAAGAAAGGTGGACCTTGAAGTCTATTTCTCAGCTAAAGTGATTGATGCCCTTGATGTGGAGGGCTTGAGGTCTCTCATCTCTGATTTGAAAAAGTCAGGAATAGGCTTTAACATTCACGCCCCCTTTTTTGACCTTAACCTTGGAAGCATAGAACCCTTTGTGAGAAGGGCAACAGTGAACAGATTCAAGAGCCTGTTGCCTGTAATTGAGGCTGTTGAGCCTTACAATGTTGTGGTTCACACCGGTTTTGAGCCTGTTAAATACAGAAATCATATTGATGAGTGGGTAAAAAACGCGGTAAGGAGCCTGTCCGTTATAAGAAAGATGATACCTCAGGGGGTTACCATATCCGTTGAGAATGTCTTTGACGAGGACCCTTATGTGCTTGAGATGCTTCTTTCCCACTTTGACTCTGATGTGGGCCACTGCTTTGATATAGGGCACTTTCATGTCTTTTCAAAAACCTCCCTTTCTGAATGGCTTGAGAGGCTTGGGGACAGGATTATTGAGATGCACATTCACAACAACGACGGGCTTGAGGACAGACACTGGGAGGTTGCGAGGGGCTCTGCACCGGTGGTGAGCCTTTTAAAGTGGGCTAAAAACAGGGATGTGGCTTACCTTACCCTTGAGCCTCACACGGAAAGGGAGGCTTTGAGGAGTATAGAATACGTGAAAAAGTTGCTTTTTGAGGAGGTAGTGGAAGATGGACTATAAAGACACCCTCAATCTTCCGAAGACGGCTTTTAAGATGAAGGCTAATCTCGTGCAGAGAGAGCCGGAGTTTTTAAAGAGATGGGAGGAGATGAGGATATACGAAAGACTGCTTGAGGAAAGAAAAGATGCTTCTAAATACATACTCCACGATGGTCCCCCTTACGCCAACGGGCACATTCACATAGGGCATGCCCTGAACAAGATACTCAAGGATTTTGTGGTAAAGTCGCGCTCTATGATGGGGTATGCCGCTCCTTATGTGCCGGGGTGGGACTGCCACGGGCTTCCCATAGAGCATCAGGTGGACAAGGAGCTCGGTGAAAAGAAGAGGCAGATGACCAAGGACCAGATAAGGAAGATATGCAGAAAGTATGCCGAAAGGTATGTAAACATTCAGAGGAAGGAGTTTAAACGGCTGGGAGTCTTTGGTGATTGGGATAATCCCTACATCACCATGGATTTCAAATACGAGGCGGACATAGTGAGGGAGCTCGGCAAGATATTTGAAAAGGGATATGCCTACAGGGGATTGAAGCCCGTTTACTGGTGTATCCACTGCGTTACGGCTCTTGCCGAAGCCGAGGTTGAGTATGGTGAGCACACCTCGACATCCATATACGTGAAGTTTCCGTGCAGGGACGATTTTTCAAAAGCCATTCCTGAGCTTTCCGGAGTGGATAAGCCTGTCTTTGTTCTGATATGGACCACCACCCCCTGGACTCTTCCTGCAAATCTTGCCGTTGCCGTGCATCCTGAGTTTAACTATGTGGCCGTTGATGTGGGAGATGAGGTCTGGATTCTCGCCGAAGGACTCGCTGATGAGTGTCTCAACAAGTTCGGTGTGGAGGGTAAAGTTCTGGGCAGGGCTAAGGGTAAGGATTTTGAGGGCTTGAAGTGCTCTCATCCCTTTGAGCCCCGGGATTCTGTTATTATTCTTGCCGATTTCGTTACCCTCGTTCAGGGAACGGGCTGTGTTCACATAGCTCCCGGACACGGTGAGGAAGACTATCAGATAGGGCTGAAATACGGGCTTGAGGTCTATAATCCCGTGGACGACAACGGCAACTTTGATTCAACAGTGAGCTATTTTAAAGGCGAAAATATATGGAGCGCAAATCCCAAGATTGTGGAGCTTTTGAGGGAAAAGGGATACCTCATAATGGAAGAGGAGATAAGCCACTCCTATCCCCATTGCTGGCGGTGCAAAAATCCCGTTATCTTCAGGGCTACTCCCCAGTGGTTCATCTCCATGGATAAAAACGGCCTCAGACAGAGGATACTTGACGAGATAAAAAGGGTGAAGTGGATTCCCTCCTGGGGTGAGGTCAGAATAAGGGAGATGGTTTCTCAAAGGCCTGACTGGTGCATTTCAAGGCAGAGGGCGTGGGGTGTGCCCATAACGGTGCTTTACTGCAAGGAGTGTGGAAGGCTTATAGCGGATAGGGAGCTTTTTGAAAGGGTGGCTGAGCTTACGGAGCAGGAAGGGGCTGACGTCTGGTTTACTAAAGATGCTTCCGAATTTCTGCCGGAGGGATACAGGTGTCCCGATTGCGGGTGCTCTGAGTTTGTGAAGGAGACGGACATCCTTGATGTGTGGTTTGACTCAGGCGTATCTCACGCCGCCGTTCTTGAGAGAAGAGAAGAACTCTCGTGGCCTGCCGATTTGTATCTTGAGGGAAGCGACCAGCACAGGGGATGGTTCCAGAGCTCCCTCATTGAATCCGTTGCAACCCGGGAGAAGGCTCCCTATAAAGGGGTGCTTACCCACGGTTTCGTGGTGGACGGACAGGGGAGAAAGATGTCCAAATCTCTGGGAAATGTTATCTCCCCGCAGGATGTCATCAAAAAGTATGGGGCTGAGATATTGAGGCTCTGGGTTGCCGCAGAGGATTACACCGAGGATGTCAGGCTTTCCGATGAGATTCTGAAAAGGCTTGTTGAGTCTTACAGGAAGATAAGAAATACCATAAGGTTCATGCTCGCCAATCTATACGACTTTGACCCTGAAAAGGATGCTTTAGAGCTTTCAAAGCTCATGGAGATGGACAGGTGGATTCTCACCAAGTTTTCCGTTCTTGCCGAAAAGGTTATGAAGGCTTACGAGGATTTTCTGTTCCACAGGGTTTATCACCTCACCCTTCAGTTCTGCAATGTGGAGCTTTCCGCCGTCTATCTGGATGTGGTGAAGGAGAGGCTCTACATCCACGGAGCCACTTCATACGAGAGGCGTTCCGCTCAGACGGCTATCTACTACATGGTGAAAAACCTTATTAAACTTCTTGCTCCGGTGCTGTCGTTCACCATGGAGGATGCGTGGGAGCATCTTCCCAAGACCAAAGGGGACAGGGAAAGCATACACCTTGAGCTGTTCACAGATAAGGGTGAGCTCTTCAGGGACGAGGAGGTTGAGAAGCGCTGGGACAGGCTTTATGAGGTAAGAAAAGAGGTGACCAAAGCCCTTGAGCTTGCAAGAAGCAGGGATGTCATAAGGCATCCCTTTGATGCAAAGCTTGTTATCTATGCTGACGGCGCTCTTTACGAGTTTCTGAAGGGGTTTGACCCGTGGGTTCTGAGGGAATTTTTCATCGTATCTCAGGTGGAGCTCAAATCCGGGGGTAAGGGTGAGTATGAGGGAGAAGATGTGAAGGGCTTGAGCATCACAGTTGAGAGAGCAGAGGGCGAGAAGTGTCCCAGATGCTGGGTTTACTCAACGGATGTGGGCTCCGATTCTGATTATCCTGATGTGTGCGCCAGGTGCGCCAAAGTGTTGAAAAATGGTTAAGTGGCTGACTTCTTTAGGTGCTGCCCTTTTCGTTTTTGTGGTTGACAGGATAACCAAAATCTGGGTTTTGAAGAAGCTCTCCGTGCACAGCTTCGTAAAGATAAACGATTTTCTCAATGTGGTTCACGTAACGAATAAAGGAGGGCTCTGGGGTATTGGAAACCACAGGGGAGGCACATTCTTTGTGGTTGCCTCCATTCTGGCGATAGTTGTCGTTCTTGCCCTTTTAAAGAGGCAGAGGGACGGTGATGTTTTATCCAGCCTTGCTTTCGGGTTTATACTTGGTGGTGGAATGGGCAATCTCGTTGACAGGCTCCTTTACGGCAGTGTGATTGATTTTATAGATGTCCACTACAAAGGCTGGCACTGGCCTGCTTTCAACTTTGCGGATGCATTTATAGTCGTGGGTATAATTATGCTGGTTCTCTTTTACAGACCGGAAAGGTCGGGGAGCGGGTAATTGCATCCTTATCTCGTGAAAATAGGTCCCTTTAAACTGCCGGCGTATGGGGTTTTTGTGGCTTTGGCTTTTATAACAGCGCTCACCCTTGCGGTGAAAAAGGCGGAAAAAGAGGGGATTGACAAGGAGGCGGTGGTTGACCTCTCCTTCTGGATACTGGTGTCGGGTATAATAGGCGCAAGGCTTTATTTCGTGCTGGAGAACATTTCCCTCTTTTATGAGCGTCCCTATGAGGTGCTTTTCTTGTGGAAAGGAGGGCTTGCCCTTTTTGGTGGAATAGCTGGAGGGGCGGTGGGGGGATACCTCTACTGCAGGAAGAAGAACCTTGATTTGAGGAAAACCGCTGATTTGGTGGGCTGGGTCCTTCCCCTTGCTCAGGCTATCGGCAGGATAGGCTGTCTGTGTGCAGGCTGTTGTTACGGTAAGCCCTGCCGTCTTCCCTGGGCTGTGACCTTCACCAATCCTTATTCCCTTGCGAGGATAGGGGTTCCCCTCCATCCCACGCAGGTATATCACATGCTGGCTGATTTGGCGGTGTTTGGAATCCTCACGTATGTGTACAGGAGAAAGAGCTTTGACGGGCAGATATTCTCCCTTTACCTGATACTTTACTCCGTGGGAAGGTTTGTTGTTGAGTTCTTTAGAGGGGATTACCGGCTGTATATAGGTGTTTTCTCCCTTCCCCAGTGGTTTTGTATAGCCACTTTTATTTTCGGCATCTTACTTTACAGGAGGCTGAAGAATTCATGAGGACGGTTGTGTTCTGGCTTGTATGCGGTGCCATAGTTGCCGTTTGCGGACCTTTCTTTCTGCTCTTTTCCTTTATTGACGAAAAGAAGAGAATACCCAATCTTATGGCGGTCTTCTGGTCGTGGTCCCTTCTGAAGATTGCCGGGGTGAAGCTGAAGGTTGATGGGGAGGAGATACTTAAAAAGTATCCTCAATACGTGATAGTGGCAAACCATCAAAGCTACATGGATATATTCACCTTGATATGGATTTTGAAAAAGATACCCCACTTTCTGGCTAAGAAAGAGCTTTTCAGAATACCCATATTCGGCCAGTGTCTTAGAGCGGCTGATGTAATTGAGATAGACAGAAGCGACCCTGACAGGGCTCTTTCCGCTATAAATGCGGCTTTGTCAAAGGGGCTTGATAGACCCATAGCCATCTTTCCTGAGGGAACCCGCTCTGTTGACGGAAGGCTCCAGCCTTTTAAGAAAAAGGGGCTGAACCTGCTTATGGAGACAGGCCTGCCCTTTGTGCCCCTTGCCTTTTACGGAACCAGGGAGGTTATGCCCAAGAAGTCTTACCGGGTGAGACCCCATCCGGTCTGTGTCTGTGTGGGTGAGCCTCTTTTAGTTGAGAAATCTCTTTCCCCTGAAAAAAAAGATGAAATCCGGGACATTTTGTGGAAAAAGGTGTTTGAACTTAAAGAAAAGGCTGAAAAAATTTGCCGTTTAAGTATATAATATAATCAGATACATTCGTTCTGCTGGCTTTGTTTTTGGGGGAGGGCTAAAGGTGGGACCTTTACCGCCGATGGTAGTATTGAGTTGTCTGATTTTTTTATTAACTCATAGATTTCTGTGAGGTAAAGCGATGGACATAAGGCAGATAGCGGAGATGCTGAAAGCCAGCAATGGTGAAGACGGGGTGGTGGAAGAGGAGGTATTACAGCTTGTGGGTTTTGAGATAGGGGAAGAGGAATTTGGGGTGGACATACACTATGTGAAGGAGATAATAGAGTTGCCGG
>JAADEW010000103.1 GCA_013153205.1 Deferribacteres bacterium
AAAAAAGGGCCATGAACCCCGTGATTAAGGCTCATGGCCCAAATTATAAAGGGCCACGAGCAGGTCTGGACCCGCCCGTGGCCCCTTTCACTCTAAATGCTAACGGGACCGCAGACGGGTCCTCCTAAGTAGCAGAAGGCCTAAAAGATTGAGCTTCTTTCCTTTCATCTTCTCCCCAAAAGCCGGTTTTTGACCAATAAATACCCACAAAGGGCATTTGTCAAGACAGCTTTAACCTTTCAAGCCTCTCTTTCAGGCGAGCAACCTCTTTCTTTGCCTCCTCATACCTCTCCGTTTCCAAAAGCTCCTGTATGTCAGACAAAGAGAAATAAATGTTCACAAGCTCCCGTCTCATGGTGTCGATGGCACTGTTAACAGCGTCTTCAAGGGAATGGAACCTGTCGGTTGCCCTTATCTTAACCCGAACATTAAAGTCTCCCTCTGCCACTTTCCTCAAATCCTGCTCAATCCTGTAAAGTGGCCCAACAATTTTCTGCTGAAACAGAAGTGCAAAGATTATACAGAAAACAAAGCATATCAAACCGCATATTATCATCACAGGCAGGAGCAGGTCACTTACATAGTTAATGGTGTAATGGGCTTTATAGAAAGTTTCCCCAACCTTCCTGTGAGACCAGAGATAAAAGATAAAAAACCCTGCACTTAAAGAAATGGTAAAAAACGAAACCATTATCCCTATAAGCCAGCACTGAATGTCCTTCTTAATGAACCTGACAGGCCTTCTCCTTTCCATTGCTTCTCCCTTTATGTGTTGATTATTTGTATTTTTCTCCATGGCAACCGATGCACAGCTCTTGCTGTTTCTGTCTGAGGAGATAAGGATATCTGGATGAATGCGGATTATGGCAGGAAGCACAGGTTACCTTTCCATTGACGAGCCTGATTCCGGGTTGCTTTTTCATATTTTCCCCAAGAGGAATTCCAACCGGATGAG
The DNA here is from genome assembly GCA_013153205.1 of Deferribacteres bacterium. Classification (GTDB taxonomy): domain Bacteria; phylum Thermosulfidibacterota; class Thermosulfidibacteria; order Thermosulfidibacterales; family Thermosulfidibacteraceae; genus JAADEW01. The sequence continues at coordinate 956 of JAADEW010000103.1, forward strand.
AAACTCCCAGCATACTCTTGGGATGGCATTTATAGCAACGCTTGATTGAAGACTCAAAAATCGCAACTATAGGCGGGTGATTTTTGACCTTTCTCAGGATGGAGGATAAGGTCTCCTCCACTATACCAAGCTTACACTCAACATAGCCGTCTGTCTTGAAACATAGGAATCTATCCTGAGAGTCCGTTACACCCGTCAGTATCCTAAAATGCTGAGCAGTCTCCGGCTCCAGAGATGAATAGGAAGAAAAGACAAACTCTTCATCCCTTTTAAGCGAGTTGCCGGCCATATCCTTAATCACGAAAATGCACCTGCTTCCCCTCTTTTTTATCGGAAAATCCAGCTCAAGCACATTATAGGTTCTGTAAATTCCATCGTTTCCACAGCACACACCCTCACAATCAGCATCTACCACTACAGGAGAGTCCGTCTCAACACACATCCTTGCTATGAGAAAAACTCCCCGTTCCAGAGAACACAAAAATATCTTCACCTTTGAAGGACTCAGCTTCACCTTGAGATAAGGAGGATTGCTAACATCAACAATCTGAGATACGCCGAGAGAAGGAACCTCTACATAAAACATGCTTCCCAGAAAGCCGTTTCTGCCAAGTCTAAGGCAATTAAGCCCCTTATAACACTCAATGGTCTTTATCCATCTCACATGCTCTTTCTGAGACTCTTCATTCTTTTCTCCTAAATGACAGGCTCCACAGTTATGATTAACGAAGGGGCTGTGTCCGAAAGGCTGTTCTTTAAATTTATGGCATTTAAGACAATTCCCAAAAGCAATCCTGCTCAAAAACAGTACAAAAAAGATTAGCCTACCAACTTTTACCAGCACGACTGCCTCACCTCTGTCTCAGGATTGGTGTATATAGCAGAAGGGCAACAGCCCAAATCAATCTTTCCTATCAACCTATCCCGCACCGTATCAACCACAGCTATCTTTTCCTCACCCTCCAGAATCACATACAACCAGTTTCTCATGCGAAAGAAACTCATATCTTCAGGAGACTTCCCCACCTCTATCTTTCTAAGCCTGACATACTGCTTCTTATCAAATACGGTTATCGTCCCTTCATTTTTGTTGGAGACATAAACTTTGTCACCTGTATCCAGCAGGTCCACAGGAGCCCTCCCGGAATAGACCGAAGCCTTATGCTTCAGGGTGTTGAGGTCATAGACATCAACATTTCCCGTAGTCACATTTGTTATGTATATGTATCCACCGTCTATCCACAGAGAGTAAGGCTTTCCTGAAACCCTGATGACCCCCAGAGGAGCCAGAGAGAAGTTGAAAAGATAAACCTTTTGCTCATCCGGAACTGAAACGGCTACCATCTCTTTATCGGAGTCGGCAACCACATCCGCTATGCCAAAACCTATCCTTTTGGTCCCCACTATCTCCCCAGTCTTTGCCCTGAGCACCAGTATGTATCCAGAATCCCTATCGGTTATTACAACCATTCCGTCTTTTATCATCGCCATTCTGGAGGGAGAGATAACAAAAGGCAACGGGAACAAATCAACACTTCTCAAAGGGGATACGCTTATCAGCTGCAGAAGCTTATCCCCTTCAGAAAGGACCAGCACCAGATTGTTATCGCAGGTCATAGAGACGTCTTCAGGCTCTGAAGCGGTGGAGAAAGAAGCTTCCACCCAGTTGGTATCAGTTCTCACAAAAAAGAGCGTATCCGCATCGCTACAGACAGCTGTCAGTATCTCTTTTTCCATGGGAGCGGTTTGTGAATAGACCGAAAAAACCGGATTATAACAGCCACTCTTACCCAACCCCTCTTTCACATGCCAGACCATAAAAAGAGAGGCGTTGTTCCCATCAACTTTAACAGAGACCGGCAGCTCCACCTTTTCAGAGCAGAGCTTAACCTCTTCTCCCGATACATACACCTTATCCAGAAGAAGAGTTAAGGTTGATATCCTCAATCCCCGGCCTCTCACCCTGCCAACAAAGACCTGTCCAAAACCTGACTTTGCAGCTATTTTTACAGGTTTTTCGGACAGAGGAATCGCCCCTTTATCAGCCGCAGAAGCATAAACCTCTTTGATGTAAAGAATGACATTTTCCCGCCCCTTCACATTCAAAAAGAGATTAATGTCGCCAAAAGCCGCTAAATCCATAAGCGCTAAAATTATCAGGCAGAAACTAAAACGTCTTACCAGCATTTCTTATCGGGTCCTCCCCTCCATGATAATGGCAATAGTCACAATCCCACTTCAGCGTTGCCGTTCCGTTGTAAGAGGCATCACATATACCTCTTCCCGACGACCATTCACTGTGACAATCCGTGCATTTCCCCCAGAAAGGCGCGTCATTACAGTGATGGACATAACGCCAGTGGTTAGCTCTATCGTCTCCAAACCCTGCAGCCTGGTCGTCAATATGGCACTTTCTACAAATTACGCCCATATTCCTTCCGGTAAAACTTGTCACTGTAAGGCTTGAGCCGTTTATCTCTTTTCTTATCAGAAAGATATTTGACGAACCGTGGGGTTCGTGACAGTCAGTGCACGCAAGCACGTAGTTGCCGGTATTAGAATCGCTGTAAGGCGCCTTCAGATTGGCACTGCCATCAGCCGGATAAAGGCCGTGTTTATCTCCGGATGATTCAGACCAGTCTATAGGAGTGTGGGAAAGGCCATACGAACTCATATCACTTGAGTGGCAGGAAAGACAGAAGGTGTTCATATCCGTAAGATTTGAGCCGTCGGTAGTGGTGGAGCCATCCGGTTCGTAATAAGAGGTGGAGCCGTATCTATACGGAGCCTGATACTGTTTTGAGCCGGCATAAGACGAGAGCCTCTCCCCGCTCTCATCCCCCCACAACCTGTCAGAACCTGCTATGCTTCCATGTTTAGAGGGCAATCTCAACATCCACCCTCTTGAAGAAGAAGTCTTTCTATCCTTTTGAGCATAGTGGGGGTCATGACACGCCACACACGGGGAAGAGTATTGGTCGCTGAACCCCCACTTGTCATCTATAAAGCTCAATATATCGCTCAGCTTGTGATGAGAGGTAAGGTTAAACATCTCTTCTATGTCGTTAACTGAATCCAGAACATATCCGCCTGCCCTGTAGCTATAGCTTCTGTTTTCAACCTTGCCTTCAGTATGACAATCCAGACAGAGCCAGTCTGTTCCAACCGGGTCATCGAAAAGAGCGTAAGGATAGGGACCGCTGTCCGTTTTATGCTGTTCGTGGCAGTGTCTGCAGTTTCCCACGCTTACCCCTGAAACCCTGTTTACACCATAGCTCGTATTTCCATGGGCTGACTCCGTGTATTTCGGAGGAAAAGCCCACAGTCCGGAAGCCAGCACCAAAACTGCCGCCACAACCAAAACAAACAACCTAATCTTTTGCCGTATGACATACACTACAACCATTAGCCTCTCCATTCCCCGGCCACCCATCATAGTCCCACCTCAAGAGGTGGTCATAAGGCGACGCATGAGCTCTGTGGCAGGATAAACACATAACCTGGTCCTTTCCGGGAGTCACAACGGAAGAAGGTCCCGTCATGGTGGAAAGCTCATCCGGGTCCCTTGCCACCGGAACCAGAGGATTGTAGCTACCGGGACCAGACCCTCCCGGATTGTTGTAATAATAGTATTCCTTGTCAGGGTCGTCAGGTAAAGCGAGATGAGTGGGATGCCTGAACCACGGCGATTGGTTATCATACACAACATTTCCGTCGGTATCGGTATAGTTTATCCCATGAAACTGTTGATGACACCCGGCACAGTAATTGCTCATTGAGTTGTCCTCGTTTCCATAAGGGTTATTACATCCATTGTACTCGTTATGGTCACTTGAGCTCACGGTATATTCCCAGTCGTCGTCCTCAATTCCTTTCACACCGGTAGAATTGGTGCCGTGATAAGAGGAGTTCAGAAACCTATACCATCCCCCCTCTTCCCCTACCACAGGAGCAGAATCATCGGCGTGATGGTGAGGAGAATGGCAGCTTTCGCATCCCGAAATTCTGTCATGACATCCGGCACAACTCGTTCCAGATGCTGATGTAGGTTTACCCGGTGCCTCTGTTAGAGTCTGGTCTTCCGAAATTCCGGGGATAGAAAGACAGTTGTGTCCTTTCCTGTCCCCCTGCTCTCTTACCCAGTAGAAATTCCCTCCAGCAAGAGAGGTCAGCGGTTCTGAAGCAGTATTCACAATCGGCACCTTCGTAACTTCTCCCATGGTAACTATAACCTCAGAACCCGACGAGTTCGTATGACACCCGGCGCAAGAATCCTTGAGAAGAAAAGGTCTTGTCCCATTTGCACTTACAAGCTCTCCTCCCTGATAGTTATGCATGGTATGGCAGTTTGCACAGGGACCCGATACCTTCGCCTTCACGCAAAAACTTATAAACAAGCTTAAAAATATCCCCCAAAAGACTTTACTTACTCCAGACATCTACTCTCCCATTTCCTTCATCAAGAACGAGCAGTTTATCCTTCACAAAAAGCAGGAGCCACGGATAATACAGCTCCCCTTCTCTGAACCCTTCCCTGCAAAAAGAGTATTTGAAGGCGCCTGTGGGAGAAAAGACCAGAACCTTTTTGAGATATCGGTCAAGAACGTATATGTTTCCGGAAGAGTCCACCTCAAAAGAGACAGGCTCCACAAAAGTTTTCTGAGGAACTATGACCTTTTGGGAGCCGCCGCCGAGAGGAATGGCAAAAATCCTCCCGCTCACAACTTCCATGCCCCACAAAGTGTTGCCCTTAACCTTTATGTCGAAAAAGCCCTTAAAGTTTCTGGCATTCGGATAAATGTCCCTCACATAATTAAATTTAAAGTCATACACCAGCACATTGCCAGATATTCTATCCAGCACCAGGTATCCTTTGCTGTATTTTGCAATTCTATCAATAAGAACAGGTCTGCCCTTTCTGAAAAGGGGGAAAGCCGTTATCCTGCGTGTTTTGAGCTCTATCTTTTTTATAACATTATCTGACCTTTCCACCACGAGGAGATTCCCTTCGGGGTCCCTCTCCATGTATATGGGAAGCTTAAGCTTACCTCCTGCATTAAACACTTTAACAGGCTCCCACTTATCGGAGAAAGAGAGCAGTCTATCGTTGCCGCTGTCAACCACGTAAAGCTTGTTCCTGCCGCTATCATAGAGCATACCCAGAGGGTAATGCATAGAAATCCCATCTGCCCCTCTGGTTATAGACTTCTCAAGCCTCCAGCTTGCCGCAAAACAGAGGGTATTAAAAACAAACCCCAGAACCACGAAAGCTAATAATTTTTGTGGCACTCTATACATAACGCTGCCTCTCCGCTTAATCTCAGGTTATACTTAAAATTGGTTCCCATGGTATCGTGACAGGTAACGCAGGTTATAGGCTGTCCATTTCTCGGGTCCAGAACCTCTTTTCCAACCGGATGGGTAAACTTGCCCTGAGTCTTATGACACCTCACGCACACAGCGTTTCCATCGCCTTTTAGCATAGCCGGATGGTCAGAGCCATGCCCGGCATGGCAGTTGATGCAGTTGCTCCACTCAGGATGGACATAAAGAGACTCTCTCTTCTGCTTATAGGTCTCCGGATGACAGCTCTGGCACATCCTCATGGGAATGTCTGCAAGAAGATTCTTATCCGCTCCCACATGGGGATTATGACATGCAAGGCAGGAATTTCCTCTAACCCTTCCAAGCTGGTGATTGTGCAGGTGGTTAAAGCTTTTCTCAACTCCTTTATGACAGCTGACACACACGCTGGAGCTGACCCCGCCCTTTTTATGACAGAGGTTGCACTTTTTCTCAGCAAAGGGCTTATGGGAGAAATCTTTAATCAAAAATCTCTTTCCGCTTCCATGTGGATTGTGACAGCCAACGCAATTCATCCTCTTCAAATCTCCATACCTATGGGAAGCCTTGAGCTTAACCCGGTTTCCATGACACTTGAAGCAGATTCTATCCATGTTCTTCACGAAGACCATGTTCCGGGAAAAGTGAGGGTCATGGCAAACCGTGCACTTTCCGTCTCTAAAGGGCTTGTGGACAAAAACCATCTTTTTCTTCAGCTCTCCGTGGCAGGAAAGGCAAAGCTCCTTTTCGTCTTTAACAAGCAGAGCCTTATGCGTGGAAGAATGGGGAAGATGACACCGCAGACAAGCCTTTTTCTCAACAGGAGTGTGGACAAAAGCCGCTTTTTTCAACTCTTTTCCAAACCTCACATGACATTCAAAACAAAGCCTGTCCGCTCTCTCCTTCAACAACCCTTTATAGCGAGAAACATGGGGAAGATGGCACCTGTAGCATTTACCTGATGCAACAGGTTCGTGGACTTTGCCTTTGAAAATCTCCTTTTTGTGATGGCACTTAAAACAATTGCTCGCAGCAGCCAGGTTAGAAAACGAAGCCAGAACGAAAACCAGAAAGACAAAACAACGCAGAATCATCTCGTTCCTCCATGACATACCCTGCATTTCCCATCCCTGAAAGGCTCGTGTTCCACTTCCCACAACATCCTTTTATCCATCCCACCGTGAGGATTATGACACTCCGTGCATCTATCGTAATCAGGCTTAATACCCCCATGAGCCTTTATCAGCTTTTCGTCTATCCTGTGGCACTTTTTGCACACAGAAGCCCCCCCGGAGTTGAGCAACCAGTCAAAATCTGAAGCGTGAGAATCGTGGCATATGAGACAGCCAGCAGATTCCTCCACAGGTTTATGGACCACCCCTCCTTTAGCGTATTTCAAAATTCCGGTGTGACAGGAAAGGCATATGTTCCTCACATCCTTTCTCAAATACCACTGTCTCTCTCCACCGTGAGGCTCGTGGCACTCGTCGCAGTTGCCGTTAGAAACCGGAGGATGGACCACGGCAGAACGCATCACCCGCTCTTTCAAAGCCTTATGACAGCCAAAACAGAGGAGGTCCTCTTTCTCTTTAAGATTGAAAGCATAATCTGCCGCGTGAGCATCATGGCAGAGTTCACACTTCTTTTCCCTGAAAGGCGCATGCTTTTTCACATTTTTCATACTGATAAAAAGCTTGCCGTGACAGTGCTGGCAGAGCCTGCTTCTTTCAACCTTGAGAAGAAGCCGGTAATCCGAGTTATGCGGGTCATGACATCCCGAACAATTTCCTTTACCAAAAGGAGTGTGGAGGCTGAAAAGCCCCATCTCCCTTTTAACATTTTCATGACAATAAAGGCACAGCTTCTTCTGAGGCTCTCTAAGAAGCGCCCTGTAAGAAGACTTATGGGGCACATGACACTTAAAACAGTCTCCCTTTTCAAAGACCGGATGCCCGTATTTTTTCCGGGAGAAAGAATGGCAGCCGAAACACAAATCCGGAATATCTCTGGTTATAAGGGACCTGTATTTGCTGACATGCCCGCTGTGGCACTTAATACAATCTCCGCTCTTAACCGGGCCATGAACAACCTTTCCTTTAGACTTTGATTTCTCATCATAAGAATGGCAACTTTCGCAAACGGTTGCAACAGGAGCCTTCAACACATACTCAACGGAACTTGCGTGAGGAGAGTGGCAGGAAAGACACTCCTTCTTTTTATAGGGAGGATGCTCAACAGTTTCTGTCTTTAAGGCGTGACAGGTTATGCATATGTCGTTAGGTCTGTCCTTTACCTTTATGTTCCCTTTCTCTATGTAATGGCAGCTCTGGCACCCGCCCTGAACCACGGGTTTGTGGGGATACCGCCTTAAAAGATAAGCCTGACTGGAACTATGGGGATTGTGGCAGGAAACGCACCGGTCCTTGACCGGATAGTTGAAATGCCTGCTCTTTAAATCCCGCAGGCTATGACATTCGAGACAGAGTCTGCTGGAATCCTCTTTCAGAACCGACCTGTTGTCCGCCCCATGGGGGTCATGACACCTGAGGCACCCTTCCTTTTTCACAGCCTCATGAACCACTTTTCCCTTCAATACATCTTTATGACAACCAAGACACAGACCATTACCCGATTTAACGAGCAGAAACTTGAACTCAGCCGAATGAGCCTTATGGCACTTAAGGCACTCCCCCTTCACCGCAGGCTGATGAGGAAAGGCTTTTTTAACCTTTTCAACGATATCCCTGTGGCAGGGAAAACATATGGTTCTCTTATCAAGCTTCAGGAAAGCCCCGCCAATGACACCATGAGGCCTGTGGCACATATAACAATTTTTATCCTTCACAGGTTTGTGAACATAGCTCCCGGAATAGACCTTTTTAGCATACTGAGGATGGCAGTCCAGACATCCCTTTCTCACACGAGTAGTCTTTTCCTTCTCCACAGAAACGCAGGACAAAAACATCGCCAATCCTATAACCAGAACGATATAAAAGCGCTTCACTTCCCGCCCCCCAGCTCAGCCAGAACCTTCTTCCATTCCTTTTCATTCAGCTTTATGTCCGCCCTTTTCCTCAACTCCTGAATATACTCTTTTTTCAGGCTCTCAAATTTTCGCTTCTCCAGACTCTTTTTTATGCTTGCCTTAACCTCATCAAAAGGATGAACCTCTTCAGGGTAATGCTTTATCAGCTTAACTATGAAAAACCAGTTCTTATACCTTATTATGTTCGAAACCTCTCCGGGACTCATCCTTTTAACCGCCTCCTTCACAGGGGGAACCAGCTTATCCACCGCAAACTTCCTCGGAACCGCCCCGTGAAACATGACATCTCTTGCCACCTCAAAGAAGTCCTCCCCTTTGCTCAGCCTTTTGCGAATGGAATCTATCAGCTTTTCGTCCTGCGTCTGTATAACGGCAAGCTCAACCCTTTCCGGCTTGGTGAAATCCTTTATATGCTCCTCATAATATCTCTTAACCTCTTCATCTGACACAGAAACCCTGGGCATAATTATCTTGGCTTCAAGCTCATGTATGAGGCGGTTCCTTTTGTAGAACCAGTAAACATCCTTCAGGGGACCCTTCTCATAATGTCTCGCAAGGGCTTCCTTATCTATCAGAGTCTGAGAGATTATACCGTTCACCACCCTTTTCCTCAACGCATTCAGGGCCTCGGCGTCTTTCTTTCCCCTCAGCCTCAGCTTGGCTTCCTTTTTCAGAAACTGCTGAAACTGCTCGGCGGTGACCTTGATGTCCCCCACCTTTATCACCACCTTATTTTTAACATCCTCCGGCAGCTCTCCGAGGCCGATGGTGTTTATCAATTTCCAGTTCACCTCTGTTCCGTATTTATCCTCCAGCCGCTTCACAAGCTGACTGGTCAGCAGGGCGTCCATATGCCTTCTGTATGCCTCGGCAACTATGCTGTGAATCCTTTTAAAATCTTCCTCGTCCGCTCCCTTTTTGTCCTCCACAAGGATTAAGAGCCACGTCTTCCCATGCTTCAGAGGACCCACAACATCCCCTTTATCGGCACCGAACACCTTCTTCCTGATGTCGGAAGGCGTATTGACCGGTCTTCTCCAGCCCATATCTCTGGCTTTGCCCTTGGGAAGAAGCTTTTTATAGAGGGATATGAAGCTTTCCTCATCTTTCACCTGAGAAGCCCATCTTTTCGCCTCTGTCTCGTTATCGGTAAAGAGAACTTTTATTTTTACCCTCGGCGTGTATCTCTCCCTGTAAAACTTCCACAGTTCGTCTTTATCCATCTTTATCTTCTTTCCCACCTCATCATATCTCAACTGCAGGAGAGAGCGAACCTTCAGGAAAATCAACAACTTTCTTTTATAAGACGGTTCCTCATCAAGCCCCAGGGCTTTGGCTTCGTCCGATAAAAGTATCCAGTCTATAAAATCCTGAATAGTGGAGTTGGTAAGCTGTGTATTCTTATCCTTCCAGTTGGACCACCACCTCTTAAAATCCCGGTCGGTATATTCAACGCCGTTTATCTTCACCAGATACTTTTTCCCGAAGAGTGAAAAGCAGAATCCCGCCTCACTCACAAACAGGAAGACAAGAGCAAACACAAAACATCTAAACATCAATAACATCCCTTAAACCCCTTCTGTTTTAGTCTTCTTATAACTTCATCCAGCATTCTATCCGCCAGACGGGAAAGTATGGAAATCTTACCAAAATGGAGAATTTTCTGATAATCCTCCCCCGTTCTGGAATGATACACGCTCCACAAAACCCTTCCGGTTTTTGTGTCCCTTACCCACATAAAGAAAGAGAGTTTTACGTTCTTTCCCTCTGTAGCCTCAAGTATTCTGCCTCCTATAACAGCCTGCACTCCCGTCCTCCTTCTGAGAAGCCGAAGCATATCAAGGTTAAAAGAAGAACCGGGAAGGATGTATTCATACATCATAAACGAACGCACGGCTCCCTCTTCCACCACATCCAGCTTTGCCTCGGTAACGAGCTTGCTCAGGAGTATCCTGTAAAAGACACGGCTTATCACCGGATTTGATGTTTCATTTTTAAAAGGTATCAAAGCCACCCTGCACACCCTCTCCTTTGGCGTATTAAGCGCCTCCACCCTGGGCAACCTTCCAGCGCAACCAACCAGTATAGAGACGCACACCAAAGACAAAACTCCCTCCCTGAGCCTAAAAATCATCAACCCAGCCGCTTTCCTTCTTTTTCTTAATTTTAACCCTTGTGATAACCAGAGGCCTTTTATCAAGCTTCCACCTGTTCCCTGCCTCATCCACCAGTTCCAGAGAGTAATACAGCTTACGCCCTTTCTCAGGATTCACGGGAAAAACAACATCTTTCGGAACACCACTGCCCTCTCTCTCATAGAATACAGCTCCATCGTCACTCCACAGAGCCAGCCGCCAGCTCGATATGGCAAGAGGGTAGTTCTCAACCCTGACCTCAAACCGCACCCCATTCTCCTCCTTGTAAGCCTTGACATCAACAGACTCTATCCTTCTGACCAGAACCACCTCTTTTCTGACAGTGTAGCTGTTATCGGCTCTATCCCATACGGTAAGCTCAATCTCATACCTTCCGTTTTTAAGCAGACCGGACGCACTTTTACCCCTCCACACAAGCCACGGGGGCAAATCTCCCATGTTGCTGTAAAAGAGAACTGTCCTGGCTTCCTCACCCTTCTCCTCATCACCTTTATAAGTAATTTTGAACGACCACCTCTTTACAGGCTCCTTCTTTTCAAACACCGGCACAATCTTAACATATCTGGCCACAACCGGTTCACCATTTATATTTTTGACTCCCAGAAGCTTCATACGAAAGACGGGAGGCGTGCTGTCCACATAATAGGTGGTGATAAAAAGCCTCTTTTTCGTGCTGAAAGCACCGTCCCACCACACCTCCAGAGAAACGCCGAACCTGCCCTCTTCAGCGGGAGCCGTCCAGTCTGCCGTATAGAAATCGCCTTCCTTTCGAGCCGGAATCCTGCCCACCCTATCCACAACAAAGAAAATCTTTTCCGGTTCAGCTCCCGAAATCTCAACCTTTGCCTTACACACCACATTTTCACCCGGTCTGGCATATCGGGGGGTCACCACAACCCTTGCCACATCAACCACAGGAGCCTTTGCCAGATTCCTCAAGACTTCTTGAGGAATGTTGGACAGAACCTTCCCCACCGCCGAGGAGAGGAAGAAATCCCAGCTCTTCTCCCCGAGTCCAAGAAAGGTTATTTTGTCCTCATCAGAAAAGAAGGCTCTTCCCGCCCAAATCAGCTTATAATCCTCTGCATCCACCATCCGAAGCACCAGACCAAACCTGAACCGCTGGGTATCAAACTCAAGAATGGAGCCGAGCAGTATGTATTGAACCCCCAGTTCTCTCTTTATCCTGTCAGCAGTGACCTTATCCACCCACCCAACCCACATAATATGGTGTTTTGACAGAAACTTTATAACCTCATCGGGGCCAACTACAGAAAAACCCTGTTCCTCCAATCTATGTGCTATTATGCGGGAAACTTTAATGTTTACACCGTTTAAATCTCTGCTTAAATCCTCAAAGGGAAACACCGCTATCTGAGCGCACACCACCCCTGCCCAGACCAGTATCAATAGCAGACCAAAGGCTTTCCTCATTTCAACCTCTTCAACATTGAATGGACGAGCTCAAAGGAGACCTCCATTATATCTTTGGGTTTTAAACCGAAAAGCCTGCCCCAAAAGGAATAGCCCGTTTTTGAAGCGGAGGCACTCCATATAATCTCTCCACTCCTCCCATCAACAAGCCTCAATGTGAGAGCAACCACTGGATAGGAGAAAGTTCCCTTACTCTCCATTCGGTAGTCGTCAACTGAGCCAAGGACCAGAGCTTGAACCCCCAGCCTTTTAGCTATCCTCCTCATGGTCCCTTTATCCAGAGAAACCTCTTTCTTTCCCACCTCCTCGTTGAGCACAACATCCACGATGCTCTTGTCCACCACGTCAAAAAGTCCAAGAGCCAGAATCTCGTTAGCCACAATATCTCTCAATCTTTCCGCAGCAAACTTATCTCTCGTATGGTTTTCAAACCTCAGAACCGCCACTCTCTTTATGTAAGAGATATCCACTCCTTCCCTAACAAAAACCCTCATTGTGCCCGTTCCGCTGGCACAGGAGACGACGAAAAACAGCATCAGAACTAAAAGTTTGCTGTAACGATTAACATCCAGTTCCATGGATTTCCTCCATCCTCTTTTCTGGTGCCGCTATAGGAAAATCTCAAAGCCAGATGCCTGCTTATACCCCATGAAATGGTGAAATAATGGGTTATCATCCGCTCCTTTCCATAATTTCCGTTCAAGCCGAAATTTGTCTGAATTTTATCAGAAAAGATGATACCCGTTGAGAAAGAAAAGGTGGAAATCTCCTCCCCATCACTGTTCCACGTATAGTCCTCGGAAGCCGAAAGGGAGAGAATGTCCGAAACCCTCCACGAAACCACCGCAGACACTTTCTGATTCCATGAAGACTGATTTCCCCAGAGCTTATCGTAACCGTAATTGGCAACACAGGTTAACTGAGGCTTAAGCCTCGCAGTAATATTTATGGAAGAAGAATAGTTCTTATTCCCACCTGATACATTCAGCGAGTTGGTCCATCTGGTTTCCAAATCGGGATATATCTGGGCATCCAGAGAGAGATAAAAGTTATCGGAACTCGACTCTTTTCTGCCCCCGGTCTTTGAGAGGGTGTGGGTGTATCCGGAAGTCAGAGTAAGGGTATCCAGAAGCTCAGAATTGGCACTCAACCCCAGGGAATAGCTCTCCGTTTTAGGGGCTCCACCACTTTCTTTAAGGCTCTGGGAAAGGTTTGCGTTAAGGGAAAACCTCTTATACTTAGACCAGCTCAGGGCAAAACTCTGTGAAAAATCCTTTGAGCTATCACCGGGACTGGGGAGGGTTTTTCCATAGCTTACATTGTAATGCGCCGCCAAAAATCTGGTAAAGGCATAACCCAGAGAAAGGTTCACCTTGTAAGAGGTGTTTTCCGTGGTGTAGGTGACGGTTCCGCTCTTTCCCTCTATTACTTTATAGGCAACAAACTTGGCATCCCTGACCTCCACCCTTTCCCCTGCAACATCCGTCACCGTAAGCCTCACAAAGGTGTAAGTAACGGGGGAAGAGAACCTGTAAGGGAGGGAAACCCTTTCAGCCACCTTCTCCCAATCCACTCCGTCATTGCTGACCTCAATGTCCCACCTGACAAAAAACGGAACAGGTTCTCTCATGCCGTAATCAATGTAAAAGCTTATCTCATCCACCTCAGAAGCACCTATCTCTACAACTGCAACTGTATCTTCCACCAGCACATCGTTCGGCGGTGCCTCTTCCCAGTGCCAGTTTACATTCACTATAAACCTTGCTCCCTCCTCACCAGCCCTGCTTTTCTGGCTATTGCGGCTGTAGTTAAACTGCCCGCTCAACCCGAAAGAGAGATTCCCCCAATTATGGAAAAAAGAGGTGCTGAGGGAATGGCTCTGATTCAAGCTCGTAGCATCCGTGAGCTTATCCTTATCCCATGTTCCAGCATAGCTGTAATTTAGAGAAAGCTTTTCCCACAAAACTTTTGAAAGGGTTATCCCCCATGTTTTTGACCTTACATCCACCTTTTTAGGGGAACCTGTATCATAACTATAGGACTCCCCATAACTTGCCAGAAAATTCACTATATCTTTATTAGAAAGCCACGGTGAGGAGAGGTTGACATTCCAGGAGTTGACCCAGAAAGCCGGGTTGGCTTCCTGTCTTCTTCTCAGGCTTGTCCCGGACAGATTTAAAGTAAATATGTCGTTATTGATTCCGAGAGAAAGGGTGGGAACCAGCGAATCGTTCCAGCTGGAACCGGTATAGCTTCGCGTATATCTCAATCCAAAGCTTGAGGTAACCTGAGGTGTAAAACTGAAGGCATGAGCATAAGAATAGCTCTGAACAAAGCTTCTCGGAGAGTCGGAACTCTTCCTGTAATTCCAGCTGGCATTAAAAGACGCAGCATGAACACTGCTCACAAACAACAGAGCCTCCAACAAAATCACAAACCTTTTTATTTTTATTTCTCCTTAAAAATCTGCTAATTTTTTACACCAAATATTGACAGTAAAGATAATGCAATTTATATTAACAGTCAAGAGTTGTGTTGGATGTTTATTTGTGAAAGTGAGAGCAATAACAGAATATTAGGATATAATAATAACAGAATAAAAGGATATTCTAATTTGCTAATGCAAACTATAACTTTTAGGAGGTGAAGTTATGAGACGATTTGCATTAGGAGTGGCGGTTCTAATGTTATTAGCGCTACCTCTGGTAGCGAAAGCCAGGGTGTCAGGTCCCTGTTCGGACTGCCATACCATGCACAATTCACAGAACGGGGCTGAAGTCTTTCCCGGTGGACCGTACAGAGCCCTGACCAAAGGAGACTGTATAGGCTGTCATACCGGCGTAAACGACGGTAGCAACAACATACCTTACGTGCTGAGCGACTCCGAGCCTACTTACAACTTTGACGGAACCAAAAACACCCTTGCAGGCGGCAACTTCTACTGGGTTAAAAACGGAGATGACACCGCAGGTCATAATGTGGCGAGCTTAAACAACACCGATGACAACTTAAATGCTCCTCCCGGATTCAACAGCAACGACTATCAGGCTAACGGAGCAATAGGAACCGACTGGAGCACAAATACCCTCTCCTGTGCTGGAACATACGGATGCCACGGAACCCATAACACCACCGATGATTTCGCCGCCATATACGGAGCACACCATGCAGACGACTCAACCATAGACGGTTCAACTGTGGGTAAGAGCTTCAGGTTCCTCTATGGAATAAAGGGAACTGAGGACGACGACTGGGAATATACCGTTAGCTCAAGCGACCACAACGGATACTATGCAAGTGACTATCAGACCACGGGAACCATAGACTCCGCTTCCATAAACTACCTCTGTGCCGAGTGTCACGGAAACTTCCACCTCCACTCTGAAATTGACGACTCAACCACCGGTGCTCCCTGGTTAAGGCATCCCACAGACTACGATATGAACAACGTGAAAAACAAAGAATACGGCAACTACCCCAATGCCAGCCTTTACAATAGTGTGAGCAACACTGGAGATTACTTCCCGGATGTTCCCGTTGGCACAACCGACGGAAGTGTGAAGTCTCAGGTTCTTCAGGCAAGCGGTGATGCCATCGTGCTCTGTATCTCCTGCCATAGAGCTCACGGTTCTCCTTACGCAGACATGCTGAGGTGGGACTACAGCTCGTGCACCGCAGGCTCGCAGAATGCAAACTGCGGATGCTTCGCATGCCACACCAGTAAATAAAGCTGTATGGGGAGGGGTCTCCCTCCCCAGGCTCTCACAGGAGAAGTTCAATGTTTAGAGCAGGTTTCATAACGGTTTTGTTCGTTCTTTCCCTCTTTTCTCAGGCTTTCTCCCGGGTGTCAGGTCCCTGCTCCAACTGCCATACCATGCACAACTCCCAGAACAACTCCCCCATGACATTCAATAACTCCACACAGCCCAATCAGATGCTGTTAAGGGGAGACTGTCTGGGATGCCATGCGCAGGGGGGAACAGAAGCTATAGTGACCATCGGGTCCTCGCAGATTCCTCAGGTTTATCAAAAGTCCTCCGAGGACCTTGCAGGCGGCAACTTTGCATATATAACAGGGCTAAAACAGGGGAAAGACGGCGGCTCAGGCGACCAATATGGGCACAATGTTGTAAGCATTCCGGGAATAGAGGTTGATTCCATAACAAACTCCTTTGCTCCCGGAGCCTTTCCCGGAAACGGCCATCCGGGAAAGGTTTTTCAGGGGGTTGGCCTGACATGTGCCGGACAGCACGGCTGTCACGGAATCAGGGGCAACAGTCTGGCACCCATGGCAGCCATCAAAGGCGCCCACCACAGAGATGTAGATGGGCTGGTAAACGGCACTGATGTAGCTTCAAGCTACAGGTTCCTTTTGAGGGTAAAGGGTTACGAGGTATCCGACTGGAAAAACTCCTCGTCTTCTCACCACAACGAGTATTACGGGTTAAAAACCCCGTATGACGACCTTAACATAAACTGCAAGTGCCACTCAGGTAGCATAGACGGATACACGGTAATACCGGTTCCGCCAGACGGCACCATGGGAGAATTCTGCGCCACCTGCCATCCCACCTTCCACAACGCCCGTTATACATCAAGATGGCCCGATGTCTCTTCACCCTGGCTTCGCCATCCCTCAGACTACGCCATACCCAACGACGGTGAGTATGCAGACTACAACAACGGAACCCTCACCTACAGCACCACCGCTCCTGTGGCAAGAACAACCTGGCCCATATCCGGTATATCCTCATCTGTAACGCCCGGAGAAGACGCTGTAACCTGCCTCTCCTGCCACTATGCACACGCGGGACCGTATCCCGACATGCTCAGGTGGGACTATTCAAAGTGTGAATCCGGGAACGCATCCCCCGATGAGTGCGGCTGTATAGTATGCCATACCACAAAAGGCGATTAATGGGCAGACTACTATACCTGCTTCTGTTTTTTTTGTCTGTGTCTCCGGCATTCTCTCAGCAGTTGCAAATCGACTCACAGGTTGTAGCCATCATAAATAGAGACGACACTGGAGAGCCTCTAAACTTTCCCACCGTGGTTTACTACTACAGAGAAAAGGAAGAGCTGGTTATCGTTGACTCAACCAAGGCAAAAATCATCTTTTACACCCCTGATTTTTTTCCATTCTTTTCCATTGGACGGGGAAGAAAGGTTCTGGTTCCAAAAGGGGTGGCTTTTGATGACAAAGGGTTCATGTATGTCTCTCAAGGACTTGGAGCTCTTAACCCCCAAACACCCAAAATAAGCGTTTTCAACGGAGCTGGAATATGGGTCCGCGACATCATACTTAAAGTGAATGGCCGTCCCTTTTCTCCATCTTCCATAGCTATAGGCAAGAATCAAAAAATATACGTCATAAGCTATGGAAAAGCAGGATGCCTGGTCCTGAACAAAGAGGGAAAACTCATAAAAATTATAAATCCCAAAGACGCCATATCACCGGATGAGCCCAAAAGGGAAGCCGCTCTGTCTGATGTTTATATAGACGAAGATGGAAGGATATACCTTTTAAGTGAAGAGATGGGAAGGGTTTACGTTTACGACAAAAACGGAAACTTCCTCTTCAAGGCTGGCCAGAAAGGAGGAACCCCCGGAAAGCTCAGCAGGCCAAGAGGTGTAGCAGCAGACCCTTCTGCCGGATTCATCTACATAACGGACTACATGAGACACTGCGTTCAGATATTAGACTACGACACGGGGAAATTCCTTGGAGAGATAGGAGGAAGAGGCTGGGGTCCGGGATGGTTCAACTATCCGGGAGACATCACCGTGGATACCAGAGGCTACATCTATGTATGCGACCTTTTTAACAACAGGGTTCAGGTGCTTAAGGTTAAAGCCTCCTTTGAAGCCCTCACATCAGAAAACAAAACGCAAGAGAAATAATCAATACTTGTGGCATCTGAGACAGATTTTGTTCCCCGCCTTGGGTGCATAAAGCAGACTTCCATACGGAGAGCCGTGTGGGTTGTGGCAACTGCTACATGTTAGCCTCTTATTCGTTCCCGGAATAATGGGTCCAACCACCGGATGGGCTACCACCGGATGGCCTCTTTTCATGCTTTTGCATCTGGGATGGCAGGCAACACAAACTTTAAACGGCTTTGCAAAAAGCTGCTTCGGGAAATCGGATGCGTGAGGGTCATGGCAGACCGTGCAACCTTTAGCAGAGAGTATAGGATGAAACCTGTACCCCGGCGTTGAAAACTCCTCCTCCTTTTTCTTATGACAGGCGAGGCAGACCCCCATCTTCGGTTCGTTTTTAAGCAAAAACTTGTATTTACCTTGATGGGGGTCATGACAGGCGGTGCAGTTCCTCGCACCAAAGGGGCCGTGTTGATACAACATATCCTGCCATACCAGAGGCGCAAAATGACACTGTGAGCAGAGGTCAAAGTCCGTTTTGCCTTTTACGCCAAACCTCACACCCTTAACATAGGTTTTATTATGACAGTAAAAACACTCCCCCCTCGCAAAGGGGCCGTGCATATAGATGCGCTTTCCCTTTTTGAACTTATGGCAGGTGAAACAGGTTTTCGCCTTCACTGCTGATGGATGGCACAGCAGACAGGGTTTTTCCTGTCTGCTTTTGTGAAACCTGAAAGCAAAAGGCGAATTTCTGTAGGTCACCACCACCTTTGTGTCATCAGGGTCAATATAGAATACATTTCTGCCCTTTTTCAAAAACAGAATGTAATGATGGTAGAATCTGCCGTTTTTGGCTCGCTTAAGCACAAATTTTGCCTTCTTTCCCTTCTTAACCACCACCCTGGCATCTTTAGGGCCAACGAATACGAGATAGATTTTATCCCTTGAGACCACGCTGTTGGCAGTGGGAGTCAAAACTTCAGCGGCACTTGCCGTTAAAGCATAAAGAAGCACCAAAAAAAGAGCTTTCAAGGGAAGTCTGCCTCTCATTCCTGGAGAAGCCTCCCCAAATTATAATACTTATCCAGAGCCTTTCGGTAATACGAAGCCGCCTTCTCCCAATCGCCTTTCTTGGAGTATATATCTCCCAGAAGCACATACACATCTGGACTGCCCGGTTTCGAGAAGAGCAAAGAATTGGCTATGTCCAACGCCTCATCCGGCTTGCCTTTCAGAAGGTAATACCTCGCCTTTATAACCTTCACACGAAAATCATCGGGTGATTTGCTTTCAAGGAACTTCAAAACTTCGGCAAGCTCTTCAGCCTTGCCCTCCTGAAGCAACACAATCCCAAGCCCCACATACGCATCAACATAATCTTTTTTCACATTTATAGCCTTTCTGAAAGCCTCCTCCGCCCTGTTGACCATACCTCTTTCAAGCATGGTAGCGCCAAGCCTGTAGTACCTGAGAGCCTCTTTCTCCTCCGGTGGAAGCTCTTTCTGCTGGGGATTGAGCTCAGCCTCTACCTGCTTTTGCGTTTTCAAACCCAGTGCAACTTCAACATAGGCTTTTACAACCTCAGACAAATCATGGGTATAACCGAAGCCTTTGAAAATCTTTCCGTTCTTGGTGATTATCACCGAAGGCATAACAAAAATGCCCAGAGCTCTGTAAACCTCTTTATTCTTATCAACCCATGCCGGACCGGTATATCCCACTTCAGACAAAAAAGCCTTGACCACATCATCAGGGTCTCTCTGAACATTTATAGGATAAACCTTAACGGAGAGCTCTTTTTCTAAAGGCATAAGACCAATTAAGACCTTCTGAGAATGCTTCTTTTTAAACCTTGAGTCTGCCCCCCAAAAAAGAAAGACAGAAACGCCGTTGCCCGCAAGATTTCTTATATTTTCTGTTTTTCCCGTCAGGATATCCACCACCTCCGCAGATGGTATAGGGTCTCCCACCTTAACGTTTCTAAAGGGGAAACTCTGAGCCACAGAAGCAGAGTAAAAACCACAGACGAAAAGAGTTAATACTAAAAAAGAGAGCGCCCGCCTCATGGAAACCTCTCCTAATGCTCATACTTAACAGGGTGAACCCTGTCATATCTCTGGGGTTTATGGCAACCAACCACACAGCTTCCTCCGGTTTTGGTTAAGGTAAAGTGGATGGGATAGCTCCAAGCCCCGAAAGGAACCTCCGTTCTTATGTGCTTGGGCTGAACGCTCGCATGGGGGTCATGACAGGCTTTACAGGACCTTCCCTTCTGTCTGTGAACATGGAGGTAGTGAAGGTTCAAGTCACCATTCCTGAAGTTGGTAAGTGTCGTTGTCCTTTCATCACGGGCTATATCCTTGTTGTGACATTCAAAACAGAGTGCATACTTGTCCTCAGAGTAGGGGGTATAAAATTCAGGGGGAAAGTATTTATTCAACAGCTTCGTATAAAGAGACCCGTGAGGCTTATGACAGGCATCACAATCACCCTCTTCAACAGGTCCGTGATAATACTTGCACTCCTTCACATAATCGGCCAAATCCACATGACATCCAAAACAAAGCCCCGGCAAATCTTTTTTTAACTGGGCTCTAAAATTTGAGGAGTGAGGAGTATGACACGCCGTGCACTTCCCCTCTTTGACGGGTTTGTGGTCGTATTTGGCCGTGGATATGTCTTTAAAAACCTCGGGATTTATCTTGGCGTGACAGTCTTTGCACAGCTTGGGCTGAGGAGATAGGAGCTGTGCCTTATAATCGCTTCCGTGGGGGTCGTGACACTTATTGCAGTCTTCCGCAACAGGCTTGTGCACATGTTTTCTCTTAAACTCCTCCAGCCTCTCTTTATGACACTCAAAACAGACTGCCCCCTTTTCAGGAGGAGCTATCAACAGAAACTCATTTTTGGACGCATGCGGTTTATGGCATGCCACGCAGTCTCCAACTGCAACCGGTCCGTGAAGGAACTTGTGCTTCACGATAGAATCGCTATGACACTGGAAGCAGAGGTCCTGCAGAGACTTTCCTCTCAACTGATAGCGCTGGGACGACTGATGAGGGTCATGACAGGCGACACACTCTCCCTCCTCAACGGGAGGATGAACCACTTCCTGAGCGAACTCCTTCTTTTTGGCCTGATGACAGGCATAGCATAAATCCCCCCCCTCCCTTTCTATAGCATCAGGCAAGAAGGAGCCATGCGGATTATGACAGCAGATACAGACCTTCGCCCCCACCGGACCATGAACATATTTGGCTTTCCCCATATTGGAATGGCACTTGCTGTTAGAACAGCCTGCGGATGTGGGAGTTATGGCTTTAAAGCTTCCCCTCTTTATCTTATGGCAGGTCTTGCAGTCGGGAAGACCAACATATTTATGAACGTAAAAAGCCCTGAAGCCTTTCGGCACCTTCCTCTTATTTTTGGGATTGTCCAGATAGAATATGCGGGAAACCGCCTTGCTCTTGCCATCTGTTACAACCACCTTATTCAAGCCTCTGGAAAGCTCAATCACGGCAGAAAATGCACCGTCTTTCACCGGCACTTTCCTCTTACCCTTGACCTTGACCCCCTTTATCTCCACAGCCTTCACCTTGGGGTCGTCCTCAAGCCCAACGAGCACAAGCTTTCTAACCTTAACATAAACCTTGTCAGGAGGAGAGACTATCTTAACCGCACCATAAGCCACACACTGAAAAACAAAGCAAAATACCAGCACACCCAGAGAAGTCTTCAGCCCTTTCATCAGTTCCTCCTTATATAAGGATATTTTAATATTCTGTTTTTCTAATTAAACCAACATCTTACAAATGAATATGCTTGTGATATCATTCTCAGTATAACGCTGTCAATAGATGAAGAAAAGAAAAATGAGCTGCTCTCATTTTACGAGGAAAAGTGCAAAAGGTTCAATGCCTGTTTTGCGTTTTTATACATGGCGGAGTTGTTGAAGAAGATGTAGCCCTCATCTCTGGCGAGGGAGAGTATCTTCTTTATCTCCTCCTCGGAGTAATCGTATCTGTAGCTTTTCAGGTCCCCGTGCATTCTGAAGTAGGTGAAGTCCCCGAAAAGCTGTGGAAGCTCAAGGAAAGGGTCCGTGGCGTGAACGAGAGAAAGCCTCTCACACACCTCTTTCACCACCTCCTCCGTCCAGTCCGCACCCCTCGGCTCCCAGGCAAATGTTCCCGCTCCCCTGTAGAAACCAAAGAACCGCTCCATCCTGTCAATATTCTCATTTGTAGGCTTAAAGGATGCAGGGGTCTGAAACAGAAAGAGCCCGGCACCAAGGACCTCCGCCCTCTCAAGAAAGACTTCCATTTCCCTCTTTACGGTATCCGTCAGCCTGAAAAAACCGCAGTTTTTCACCTCGTCCCTGTCAAGATGGGACCTCCTGTAGGTGGGGCTGTTGGGTGGATGGGTTACGCATTGAGGGGCTTTTAACACAAACTCAAAATCATCAGGAGCCGCATCTCTCCAGTTTTTCACCTGCCTTTCCCCAAGCCTTCTGTAAAAGGACTGCTGAACCTCCACTGCGGGAAACTCCTTCACATACTTTTTGTAGGAGACGGGAAATCCGCAACAGCCTATCTTCAACATTTTGTCCCTCCCTATTCTTGAAAAAAGTCCTTAAGCCTAATAATTTCAAGGGCATGATTGTTAAAATAGCGCCGCGCAGAAAGCCCTTTTCCGGAAGGATTGAAATACCGCCGGACAAGTCCCTGACCCACAGGGCTTTTATGCTGTCCGCCGTGGCTGAAGGCGTGTGTGAAGTAACAAACCCTCTTGACTCAAAGGATTGTCTGGCAACCAGAAGATGTCTGGAGCTGTGCGGCATACGATTTGAGAAAATCGGGGAAGGCTTTAAAATAAGCGGGGAAATAGAGGAGCCTCCGGATGTCCTTTTTGCGGCAAACTCCGGCACCACTGCAAGGATACTCACCGGGCTTCTCTCAGGCTATCCCATCTACTTCACCGTATCAGGGGACGAATCCCTGAAGCAAAGGCCCATGAAAAGAATAACTGCTCCCCTAAAAGAGATGGGCGCCACTATAATAGGGCGGAAAGAGGAAGGCTTTCTGCCCATAAGCGTTAAGGGCGGAAACCTGAAAGCCATCTCCACAAGCCTTCCCGTGGCAAGTGCTCAGGTGAAATCTGCCATCATCTTTGCCGCCCTCAGAGCAGAAGGAAAGACCGAAATACAAGAGCCGCACAGGACCAGGGACCATACGGAAAGGCTCCTGAACGCCTTAGGAGCCCACATAGAGGTAAAGGGAAGGCTCGTAAAGGTGGGACCCTCAAAAATACCGCCTTTCTCATTCAAAGTGCCGGCAGACCCTTCCTCATGTGCTTTCTTCGCCGCCGCGGCGATGGTCACAGAAGGCTCACACATCGTTATGGAAGAGGTGCTGCTCAACCCAACCCGAATCGAATTCTTAAAGGTCTTCAGGGAGATGGGGGCGGAAATCCACTGGGAAGAGAGGGAAAAAAGGCTTGGAGAGCCCGTGGGGGTGGTGGAGGTAAAGCATTCTCCCCACCTTAAAGGCATAACCCTATCCGGAGAAAGGATACCCCTTGTAATAGACGAGATTCCCATAATTGCCATGGTAGCCACCCAAGCTGAAGGCAGAACCGTTATAAAGGATGCAAAAGAGCTCAGGGTAAAGGAGAGCGACCGAATTGCCGCCACCGTCAGAGAGCTGAAAAGAATGGGGGCAGAGGTAGAGGAGCTTGAAGACGGCTTGATAATAGAGGGACCCGCAAAGTTAAAGGGCACCCGGGTCTTCAGCCACAGAGACCACAGAATTGCCATGATGCTTGCCGTTGCAGGGCTTATTGCCGAAGGGGAGACGGAGATAGAAGAGGGCGAATGGGTGGACATATCCTTCCCCCACTTCTTTAAGATGATAACCCGATGAAACTGCTTGAGTTTTTTGAAAGGGACATCCAGTTTCTCAAAGGGGTAGGACCCCAGCGGGCAAAACGCTTTAAAAAAGCCGGGATAAAAACCGTTGAAGAGCTGCTCTACTTTCTGCCGAAAGACTACCAGGACAGAAGGAGCATCAAGAAAATCGGCTCCCTCAAAATAGGGGAGAAAAGCGTCTTCATAGGAAAGGTTGAGGAGGCACGGCTTGCCGGGGAGGGCAGGAAAATCTTTGAGGTGGTCTTCAAAGACGAAACCGGTGCCATCAAAGCCAAGTGGTTCAACTTCAACGCAAAGGCTTATCAAGAGAGGTTCGCCCGTGGAAAAGCCTTTCTCCTTTTCGGAGAGGTGAGATACAACAGGTTTGAAAGGTGCCTTGAGGTGATACACCCGGAAACGCGGGCGCTTGAGCTGGTAAACCTTGAGGAATACCGGAGGGTGGTTCCCGTCTATCCCGGCATAGAAGGAATAAGCAACAGGACCATTGAAAGGGTTCTGG
>JAADEW010000087.1 GCA_013153205.1 Deferribacteres bacterium
GGGATACTGCTGTCCATAGCCATATTTCCTCTGATAGCTCCTGAATTCTGGCACCACCACTTTCCCAAAATTTCGGCTTTCTGGGCTGTAATAGTGGCGATACCTCTGCTCATAGCCTACAAGGGAATGGCTGTTCACGAAATACTGCACATATACATCTCCGACTACATACCTTTTATAATTCTTCTGTGGTCCTTATACACAGTGGCGGGAGGAATACTTCTAAGGGGAACATTGAGAGGCACTCCCATAATAAACACCCTCATGCTGATTTTCGGAACGGCCATAGCATCGTGGATAGGAACCACAGGCGCCGCAATGGTCCTTATAAGGCCCTTTTTGAGGGCAAACAACTACAGAAAATACAGAACCTATCAGATTATCTTCTTCATCTTTCTCATATGCAACATCGGCGGCTCCCTCACCCCTCTGGGAGACCCTCCGCTCTTTTTAGGCTTTCTCCACGGAGTACCTTTCTTCTGGACTTTCAAGATACTGCCCCACTTTCTGCTGGCATCAGCCATACTCATAGCCCTGTTTTTCGTGGTTGACCTCTACTTCTACAAAAAGGAAAAGAATGTCCAGCCAGAGGACAAGGAGAAACTTAAAATAGAAGGCCTCCACAACCTCATATTCCTTGCCGGAATCGTGGGTGCCGTCCTGTTCAGCGGTCTGGTGCACCTCGGCCACATAAAAATCCTCGGAATTGAGAGGGAGACCTCCTCCGTCATAAGAGACATTGTGCTCATTATAATGGGAATATTATCGCTCAGAACGACATCCTGGGAAATAAGGAGAGGCAACGACTTCACATGGTTCCCCATAAAAGAGGTGGCTTATCTCTTTGCAGGGATATTCATGACCATGATACCTCCGATAGCCATATTGAGAGCAGGCGAACAGGGAGCCTTGGGCTGGTTCATTGAGTCCATAAAAGAGCCCGCCCACTACTTCTGGGCAACGGGAATACTGTCAAGCTTTCTTGACAACGCTCCCACATACCTCACATTCCTGAACACCGCACTGGGAAGATTCTTTGCAGGAATGCCTGAGAAAGAAGCCATTCACATGCTCATCGCCCACAAGAGCCTCTACCTTGAGGCCATATCAGCAGGAGCCGTCTTCTTTGGAGCGAACACCTACATAGGAAACGCCCCCAACTTCATGGTGAGGTCCATAGCGGAAGAGGCAGGCGTTCCCATGCCCAGCTTCTTTGGCTACATCATAAAATACTCACTGCCCATACTTATTCCGGTATTCGCTATAGTTACCCTGATATTCTTCCTGTAAGCTAAAGCAAATCGGACTCGGATATGTTTTTCAAAATGGACATGTCCACCGGGTTTCTCAGCTTCTTCAGGGCTTTTGCCTCTATCTGTCTGATTCTCTCTCTGGTCACTTTGAAGACCTTGCCCACTTCCTCAAGGGTATGCTCCGCATCCATATCTATGCCGAACCTCATCTTCAAAACGGTCTGCTCCCTTTCGGTCAGGGTGCTCAAAGCCTGATAAACCTTCTCCTTCAGCGCCTCAAGCACCGCCACCTCATCGGGCTTCTCTATGCTCCTGTCCTCAACAAAATCCCCCAGAGAGCTGTCCTCGTCATCACCGATGGGAGTCTCAAGGGAAACGGGCTCTTTCGCTATCTTGAAAATCTTCCTCACCTTGTCCACCGGCATGTCAGCCTTCTTTGCTATCTCTTCAGGGGTGGGCTCTCTTCCAAGCTCCTGATATAGCTGTCTCGCCGTTCGGACGAGCTTGTTTATGGTCTCTATCATGTGAACGGGAATCCTTATAGTCCTCGCCTGGTCGGCAATAGCCCTGGTTATAGCCTGTCTTATCCACCATGTAGCGTAGGTGGAAAACTTGTATCCACGCTGATACTCAAACTTCTCCACCGCCTTCATCAGGCCTATGTTGCCCTCCTGAATAAGGTCAAGAAGCTGTAAGCCCTTATTGGTGTATTTCTTGGCTATGCTCACCACGAGCCTCAGGTTGGCTTCAGCAAGAAGCCTTTTCGCTTCCTTCTCCTCCTTGAGCCCTTCTTCAATCTCTTTCAAAGCGGCTCTCAGCTCCTCTATCCTTACCGTTGACTCCTGCTCAATCTTTCTTATCTTGTCCTTTGACTCCTCCACCCGCTTTCTGAAGTCCAACAAAACTTCGTAATCCATTCCCGTTACCCTTTTGCACCTTTCGTTCCTTTCGTCTTCAGGCAGGGTCTCCATAAGCTCCATAAACTCTATAAAGGTTTCAGAAGGCATAAGGAGAATCTCCTCACATTTCCTCATCTCTTCCTGTGCCCTGTCCGCCTCCCTTACATACTTTCTTATAAGCTCCACAAGCCTTTCTATCTGAGAACTGGAAAGGCTCAATTCTCTAACGATTTCCACCATCTTCTTGCGCAGTTCTTCAACCTTGCCCTTCAACCCTTTCTCTTCTTTCTCACCCACACCAGAAAATATCTTCTTTTTTGCCGTCTCAAAGTCCTTAAAAAGCTCTTCAAGCTTTTTGACCTTGCTGAGAAATTTGTTCTTTTCCTTTTCAAGAAACTCAGGAGAGCTGTCATCAAGAATGAGGATGTCCTCTATGTCTATCTCACCGTTTTCCAGCCGCTCTCCAAGCTTTAGAAGCTCCCTTATGGTAAGGGGGATAGACATAACTGTGTTTATAGCCTTCATCCTGCCCGCTTCTATCTTTTTTGCCAGCTCTATCTCCTCCTCTCTGGAAAGAAGGGGAATGTTGCCCATCTCCTGAAGATACATTTTTACCGGGTCCGCCCCTCCGGATTCCCTGAAGGTATCCTCCTCTTCTTCACTCCAGAGAAGGATGCCGTCTCCCTCCTCCTCTATGTCCTCAACAACGGAAGCGGAAATTAGAGCCGCCGTAACCTCAGAAGGATTCTCCACCACCTGAATATCCATCTCCTCAAGGATGCGGGTAATCTCCTCAAGCTGTTTCTTGTCATCCATCTCAGAAGGCATAACCGACTTCAGCTCATCCAGAGTCACATACCCCTTCTTCTTGCCCATGCTGATTACCTTTCTGAGGTTCATAAGCTTAGCTGTTTCGGATATGTTCATTACATCCCCCCCTTAAGAAGCTTTAATTTTTCCAGATATTCCTGCTGTAGCTTCATGGACAGCTCCTTATCAGGCTCGCTTAAAAAAGCCCGTTTTAATCTTTCCACCTCAAACTCAAGGAATCTCCTTTCAAATCTGGATATCAAATCGCCTTCCGGCAAATCCTCCTCACAAAAGAGGGCATTGCCCACAAACTTCATCTCCTCCTCGTCAAGGGCATCCAGAGCCGCCTCTACCCCGCCAGCCTCCTTTATCTTTCCGATTACGGAAGAGACGAATTCATCCTGAAAAACCTCCGGCTGAAGCTTATCCCACAGGTTTTCCATGAGCTGTCTGTTCCTAACTACCATCTTCAGAAAGCTCCTCTCCCAGGCAACTTCAGCCGCTTTAGGCTTTGAGTTTCCGTCTTCTTTCCTTTTTGCCGAAAAGCGCTTTCTGTCAAATCTTGACGCAATAGAGTCTGGAGACAGACCGAGTTTTGAAGAGACATAGGAGAAAAAAGACTCCAGAACCACCGAATCCTCAACCCCTTCAACCAGCTCCAGCACCTCGTCAACCAGCCTGCTTCTGGCAAGGGCACCTTCCGCTTCAGCCGATTTGAGCTTTATCACCAAATCCACAGGGGTAAGCGCCTCAGAAAGGAGCGCATCCAAATCCCTCCCGCTCCTGACAAAGCTGTCCGGGTCCTCTCCCTCAGGAAGGAGAGCCACCCTTGGTTCAACGCCCATCCCGTAAAAGACCTTTGAAGCCCTCAAAGCGGCTCTTATACCGGCATCGTCTCCATCAAAGAGAAGGTAAACATTCTTCGTAAGACGAAGTATCTTTTTCGCCTGCTCCGATGTGAATGCAGTGCCCAAAGCGGCAACTGCCTCTGTGTAGCCCTTTATGTGGAGGGATATAACATCCATGTAGCCTTCAACCACTATAGCTCTGCCCTTCTGCTTTATCCCCTCCTTTGCCAGATGATAGGCATAAACCACCCTGCCCTTGTTGAAAATAGGCGTTTCAGGGGAATTGAGGTATTTGGGCTCCCCTTTTCCCAGAATCCTGCCCCCAAAGGCTATAACCCTGCCCGCCCCGTCCCATATAGGAATGGTTATCCTGTTGACAAATTTACAGGACAAAGTCCCGTTTCTTTCAGAGAAGAGGCCGCTTTCAATAAGCTCTTCCCTTTTAAAGCCCTTCTTCATCAAAGGAGAAGCCAAATCAAAGCCAGAAGGGGCAAAGCCTATTCTGAACCTCTCCCACCACGGAGGCGTTATGCCGCGAGAAATCAGGTATTCCCTTGCTCTCTTTCCCGCATCGGTTTTAAGGAACCGGCAGAACCACTCACACAGTATCTTGTGTATCTCCCTTAACCTGTTGGTATCCTCCTTCTCCCTGAAGTCCTCAAAAGAGACCTCCACCCCCGCCATTTCAGCGGCTTTGGCGAGGGCTTCTCTGAAGGATAAGTCCTCCATGAGCATGAGAAACTTCACCACATCCCCGCCCTTCCCGCACCCGAAACAGTAAAACATCTGTTTTTCAGGACTCACGGTAAAGGAAGGGGTCTTTTCCACATGGAAAGGGCACAGAGCCACATAATTCTTGCCTCTTTTTTTAAGGGGTAAATAGGTGGAAATTACCTCTACTATGTCAAGACGGGACTTTACTTCATCTAATAGGGTCTCTATACCCATATCAGAGGTTTAAAATAAATCAAACTGGAAATATTGCAAGGGCAAAAATAAAAATCCTTTAAAACTTAAGAGGAGGCTATCTCTTTGAGGCTGTTCACAGCCTCTTCCAGCTCCCTTTTGAGAGCAGAAATTTTTGAGGTGTAAGCCTCAATCTCCTCCTCGCTCTTTTTCTTGAGCTCCAGAGCCCGTTTGACCGCCTCCTCAACGAAACTGATGGTCTCCTTCAGTTTTTCCCTCATACCCCAGCGAAGCTCCACGGCACTCCTGTTAATTCTATCCACAAAATCCGCTCTTATCCTCCCGCAGTTCATATCAACCTTTTCAGGAAGCTTTTTGCTCAGCTCACTCTTTATTTTGCGGTGAACAACGGCAGAAGGCAGAAAGCTGTAAGATATAAATTTGCCCACCCCTTCAGCAATATCCAGAAGCCTTGGCGGGTCGTCAAGCTTATACCACAGAGAGGACTCGCTGGTAATTTCTCTTTCCACGCTGAACCTTTCAAGGGAAACCTCAAAAATGTCCGCGGCAAGCTCCATCAACCTGTCTATTATGGCGTTTATCTTGTCGGAGAACCTTTTGGCAATTCTTCCGTATTCCTCGTTTATCTTCTCGTTCTCTGAAGAGACAAACCTGTCAAGTTCCTCCACAAGAAGCCTTTTCATAGCCTCATCCAGAATTCTGGACAGCTCTGTAGGGGGTTTGTGCTTGTTCTCCTCAAAAATCTCCATAAGCCTCTTAAATATCCGGGAAACATTCTGCTTTTGAAAGCGCTCAACATCCATGTTGACGAGCTTCACGAGAGACTCTATCTCCCCCTTGAACAGAAACTCGCTGTCCCTTGCCTCCTGCTCTATCTCTTTCTTCAGATTCTCAAACTCAAGTATTCTGCTCTCCAGCTCACCCAGAGGGGTTAAAGCCGTCTTCAGCTCAAGCTCAGCCCTGAAAAGCTGAGTTGACAGGACTGAAAGCAACTTGTTCACAGAGGAGCGCAGAACCACCTGCGCCTTCTCCCTTAAAAGAAAATCCTCCAGCTCCCCTTCAAGACGCAGAATCCCGCTTCTTTTAACGAGCTCCTCATCCCCGTTTATCCTCCCCTCAAGAGCCATTCTGGCTGAAATGGGATATATGCTTAGTCCCTCCTTTCCCAAAAGCCTTTCCAGATTCTCCCTCACGAAAGAAAGCACATCCAAAAGCTCGTCCTGTGCAATGTAGTCAACCTTATTAAGAACGAAGAAAATCCTTTCCACATGGGGAAATATGTCTTTGAGAAATGCCGCCTCTTCCTTAGACAAAGGAGGGTCAACCGTCAGAAGGAAAACGGCGGCGTCCACCCTCGGGAGAAAGTCATAGGTGACATCGGTATTGTTATCGTAAAGGGAACCAACCCCCGGTGTATCAACCAGAATTATGCCTTTTTCAAGGAGGCTTCCCGGATAAAAGACCCTGACATACTTTACCCCCTTCTCATTCGCCGGGTTTTCCTTTTCGGTCACGTAAAGCCTTATATCTTCAATGGGTATCTCTTTCACCTCTCCGCTGTGGAAAATTACCTCCGCCCTCTCCTTTTCCCCGTATTCTATGGCAGTTACAATTGAAGTAAGGGGAAGCACCGCCGAAGGAAGCAGTCTCTTTCCGAGAAGAGCATTGACAAAGGTGGTCTTTCCGCGTTTGAACTGTCCGAGGACCACGAGGTTGAATCTGTTCTCCTCAAGCTTTCTCTTCACCTCTTCAACAAGCTCC